>JBIPNA010000276.1:0-5198 GCA_044375665.1 Catalimonadaceae bacterium | reverse complement strand
CCGGGGTCAAACCTCTGTAAATCCAAATCTGGAATTGGAGTTCGCCACAGACAAGGCTGAACCCATCCAGTTGATAGCGCAAGGGGATGGGTATTCGGATACATTAAATGCCCTGATTTCCTGTAATGGGGTTGTAAAGGAAGAATGTCTGCCTGTTCCGCAAAACCACCAGAGTTTTAAACTGACATTCGGAGCATCAAATAGCTACAGGTTCAATTCTACAGTTGCCAGCATCCGGTATTGTTTCCAGATGTATGCCCCGGGAACCTTGCTGCTTTCCATCGATCCGCTTTCTGTGGTTTCAGGAAAGCTTAAAGTCCTTTTGTATTCCCGGGATGAGGAAGGGAAACTGGACTCCTCGCTGTTCGTCCCCACCATTTCAGGTACATCCATCAATAATTTTCCCATTCAGGTTCCCAAAGCCGGCACGTATGCCATCGGTTTTAAAAATGAATCTCCGACTGAAACGATTTCCACTTTTTCGGTTCAACTGTACGAAGGAGATGCCAATGAACCCAACGAAACTTTTCAGACAGCAAGGGACATTTCGTTTTGCCAACCGGTTCAGGTAAGTATTTTTCCGGCCACTGACCAGGATTTCTTTCGGTTTCAATTGAAAAAAGCAGGCCTGATCAAGGTTACGATTGGGAATGTCTCAGTGCCAAACTTCGGTTGGTCCATTTACGATGCTGCTGATTTGGACAGTGTTGTGTTTCCTTTTAAAAATCTGGGGGCAGGTCCCGAGGTAAATGGTTTAAGTCCTGTAGAGGCAGGACTCTATTGGATCAATTTGAAAGCCAATTCGTCTTCAGTTAGTATGACTTCGTTTCCAATTACCATTTGTGTAGATACTACAGACCCGAATGAGCCGAATCAATTGCCTTCTCAGGCGACTTCCATTTCCCAGAACACCCTTGTTTCCGGAAAAATGCAGGGCATTTTTGATATGGACCGGTATCGGATTAATGTGGTGAATCCGGGATTGGATAGTGTAGAAGTGGAAATGACAAATCTGCCCGGCTCCGGAAACCTGAAGCTGGAAGTTTATTCCCAGCCCAACGATGTATCCACCAACAAGATTTTCGAAAAGGACCTCCCCGAATCTGGCGGAGTTCAAAAGGCAACTTTTTCAAAACAGGGTTTAAACCAGTTTTTTATAAGGCTACGATTCCAGGCAACTCCATCTGTTTTACCCACCAATTCCTATCAGTTTAAAGTTTATGAGAAGTAGTCTTTTCTTTTCAGCGGTTGCCGTCTTTGTAATTATGTCGGTGCAGTTGGCAAAAGCCCAGGTTTCAAACATCAGGGCCCAAAGCTCCCCGGATGGATACTCTATTTTGATTCAGTATGACCTGAAGGAGGAAAAACTATTGGTGGGCTATGATATTGAACTTTATGTAAAAAGCGATCAATATCCTGAATTTCAACCCAGGGCGGGGGTGGGACCCATCGATTCGGTGTATGGAGTTCGAAACAATGTTTCGGGTGGTGAAGACAAGATCATCATTTTAAGAATCAACAAAGACCTTGGGACCAACATCATTTTTAAAATTTACGCCACAGCCAACTACAGAAAAATCTATACCCCACCACCGCCACCACGCGGTAAGCCGAAGCGGCTGACATTTGGGGTGGGAATTGGCGGTACCATTTCAAACCTGATCGGAAAAGGGGATGAGGGTTTTCAGCTTGATCCCGGTATGAAATTGCTCGATATTAGGTCCAGATCCTCGGGAGGAGTGGAGGTGAACCTTTCTGTTTCGTATCCCCTCAGCGACCGGATGGCGATCGAATTGGAGCCAATTATTTCCTACACCAATTATCGGTATGCCTATTCCATCAAAGTGGATTCCACCGAATTGCGGCGGTTTACCATGGATTATTCTTTGTTTTTTTACCAGATGGCGCTCAAACTCCGAATGGCGCTGGTTACAGGTAGGGAGGGCGCACAACTTGTTTTGTCTCCCGGTATTATGAGCCAAAACTTGTCCAGTGCCGATGCGGTTTTTAAATACAATGTGAATGACAAAGACATCTTGAACGATGTGAAACTGGAGGGGATGAAATCGGTGGTCGGCAACCATTTCTTTGGCCTGGGCACGACCATTTCATGGGCCAGAAACCATAAGGTTTACAAAACCTCCAACTTCATGCATGCCGAATGGTATTTTTCTACCTACTACTGGTTAAAATCTGCACCGGTTGCGGGCGGAAAACTGGTCTACGATCAAAACCTTTTCCGCAATAATCTTCCACTACCAGGATTTTCAAAAGTCAATTTCATTTCTTCTGCCATTGGTTTACGATTTATTTTCTAGACGTATGAGACTATTATTTGCCTTTGTTTTTATTGCAATTTCCATTCAGATGTTTGGTCAGGATGGCGAGAAAAAGTTCTATCAAAGCACATCCAAACCTTTTACTCCAAAGGTGAAGCCTTTGGACAAATCCACCGTCTCTTTCTATGTGCGTCAATATGTGGTCCGGGAATTTTCTTCCTGGGTTAAGAAAGGCGAATTTGAACCGATGGCAGAATACAAGAACCGGGTTTCCATCAACAACCAGGAAAAAGAGCGGTCTAAATTTGTAACGGCTGCCATGGAGGAACTTGTTGCCAGGGAATTAGCAGCCACCAGTTCCAGGGTTACTGTAGATGGAGATTACGACGAACCCAAAGGCGGCTTTCTCCTTCGCCATCAGAAATGGGGCTCTTTCCTTTTAAAAGTGCCCATTTTCGAAGGCCGCGAATTCAAATCCAACAAAGACTATCTTCAGATTAAGGACATTAAACTTGGTGTAAAAAACGATGTCCTGGTTATGCAGGCCTGTACCGTTCATTCCCCCAGGTTTGAAAAAGAGTATCCTTACAATCTCCTTGACAACCAGGTTTTGGACAAAACATCCGACCCAAGAATTGATTTTATTGATCCGGCCAATTTGCCGGATACCAAGTCTGAGGTTGTCCAAAACATAGCAAAGCCATTGCCTGAATGGAATTTTGAAAGTTACGGTAAAGGGACAGACAGTATCCTGGCTGTGGTTATTGGAAATTCCAAGTACGAGTATGCTCCTCAAATTCCGGCAGCCATCAACAATGCACATATTGTAATGGATATGCTTACCAAAGCATTTGGGATTTTCAGTACCAACATCCTTTCTGCGGAGGATTGCGATAAAGAGATGTTGGATGAGATTTTTGGTGTAAAAGGCGACGCAAGACACTCGAAAATCCAGAAAATGATCAACCCAAAAATTAAAGAGATCTGGGTCTATTATTGCGGGCACGGGTCTCCTCCTTATGAATCTGACAGAGCCCTGACACCAGAAGAAAAAAACCAGACCTTTCTTATTGGGCGTGAAACACCCGTTTCCTCCCTGTTTAGCCGGGCATATTCTTTGAACGATATGTATAAGTCCCTGGGTCAAATGCCCGTGGCCAAAGTGAATGTTTTTCTGGATGTATGCTTTTCTGGGCGGGAATTAAAAAGGGAGGGAGAAAACTTTGCTTTTCAACAAGCCGGAGATATTCAAACCGATAGCAAACTGTTGGTTTTCACTGCAGGGACAAACAGCGAAGTGGCCCTTATGGATAGTGACAGACAATATGGATTATTCACAAAGGTTATGGTGCAATGCATTCAGAAGCCTGAAAGCCTTGATGTGAATGGCGACAGAGCCGTTACCTATTGGGAATGGTTTAATGGCATCCTGCATCATAGAACAGGTGTTCCTGCGCTGGCCAAACTCAAAGGAGCCAGCCAGAATCCCACCATTCAGGGGGAGGAAAGAAAAAACGAAGTTTTTCTACGGTATTAATTATATGAAGGTCCTGCTGTCTGTTTCTCTTTACCTGTTTTTTCAGCTTTCAGGCTTTGCCTCGAGCGAAGAAATCCGCTCGGTTTTAATCCCTGGGTTGTCAAAAAACATCATTGACTATCTCAATAAAGCCTCGAAAACTGAAGACTGGAAAAAATCATTTCGGGAAAGACCTGCAAAAATTTCTGTGAAGCCTTTTTTCAGGGCTTCCGGAGATGAAGCAAGACAACTTCAAATAGAGAAAGATACGACGGTCCTTGGAGAGCTTTTTGCAGAGTACCTGCCCGGAAATCTCGGTGCGAACAACGGTAAAGGAAATGCCAGCTTCGACTTTCTTCCTCCAAATGGAAGTTTGGAATTTCTAAGCAATTTGCGTGGAGAGATTACCGATTCCTATTCCAAAGAATCAGAGAACTGGCGGAAGCGCTACGAGGCACTTCTGCCCGATTTTATTCTATGTGCAGAATACAGGTTTAGCAAAACCGACCGAAAACTGATTTTTTTCGATTTCACACTGTCGAAAACAGCCAACAGCAAAAATCCTTTTCCAATGCTTTTGCTTCCATTAAGCAAAGCAGATCTGGAGTTCGAAATCAAATCGGAAGGACTTTTGGCGGGCATCAGTAAACTTGATGTCGGCATGTTTGAACAGGAGGTTTTCCGACGCTTTGTCCGGTATAAAGGAGACTCTGCATTGCCTGGATTTGGGATACTTCCTGCCCTTTCTTCCGGATCAGGTTCGGCCCTCGATACGGCTTGTGCCATTTTAAAAAACGAAGTGTACTATAAATTAAGGAGTCACCATCCCGAATCGATGTATCTCTATTTTTTCGTGTATGAGCGGATGGATGAAGATAAAAAATTCTTGTATCTGATGCGCCATAGCCTTTCGGAAACGGCTTATTTATGTCAGCCTGGAAAGCTGATTTCGCCATCGGGTAAAGGCGCCATCCGTTTTTCACTCCCCAAAGATTTTCCGGAAGGGTATCCTATTCTTTTTAAACTGATTGCCACAAGTCAACCCATTCCCATGTCAACCCTTGAAGCCCGGTTTTCATCCACGCATTTTGCATCGTATTTGGCTGCGGATGAAGCGGTGAAATTTCTGGAATCGATGGAGAAACTTCGTGCGTCGGGAGGAAAAGTATATACGGCTGATTTGACCAAGATGCTCTTCAATTAAGGGGATAAAAGCCAATTTGGTTAAGCTTTTCCATTGTTTGGCGTAGACTTTGTATACCTCGTTTTGCTTTGTTTGGTGTAGACTTTGTCTACGTCAGTGTGTACTGGAATCCCTCGTTCGGCGTAGACTCTGTCTACGTCGCAGCGTACTCGAATCTCGGATTCGACAGGGGTATGTTCAGTCCAATCTAACTTTCTCT
>JBIPNA010000183.1:0-6981 GCA_044375665.1 Catalimonadaceae bacterium | reverse complement strand
GAACCAGATTGCGCAAAAATGCCAGACTTTGGGGCTCGTCTTCGATCAGACTGACTTTAATCGGTTGCATTGTATTGGATTGGAAGAAAAATTTCCACGACCACGCCTTTTTGGCCATCGTCCCGGTTTCGAATGTCAAATCGGATCTGGATGGTTTGGGCATCGTTGTACAACCGGATCCGGTCCCGTATAATGCCAACCGAATGTACCCCCGGAGTAGGCTCAAGCCGGCCTTCTCCCAAACCCCTGCCATTGTCGGTTATTCTACAGACCAGAAATTCCTCATCCACGACTTCAAACTGAATTTCAAGGTGGCCTGGATAGGGCAAAGACCCGATTTGACCATGGCGAATGGAGTTTTCAACAAAAGGCTGCACCATCATGGATGGAATGTAGAGCAGGGCGGTCGGAAGGCCTTCAGTCCCGATTTTAAAGTCAAATTTTTGATCAAACCGCACCTGCTCTAAAAACAGGTACTTTCGGAGGTACTCGATTTCCTCCGACAGCAAAAGGTTGCGCTGTTTGCTTTTGTCCAGGGTTGTTCGCATCAGCGCAGAGAATTCATCCAGGTAATGCTGGGACCGCACCACATCGTTTTTTCGGACAAATTCTTTGATGGAATTGAGGGAATTGAAAATAAAATGCGGGTCAAGTTGGGACCTGAGTGCCAGCAATTCCAATTGGGTAATGCGTTGCTGCATCCGCATCCGGGCTTTTTCTCTTCGGTTTCGTCTTTTCCCTACCACCACAAAAATAGCCACTGCCAGGCCCAGCGACAGGAGATACAAAACCGTTTGAACCCAGAGGTTTTCCATCCAAAAGGGTTCTTTGTGAAATTGCAAGGTCAGGGTCTGGCTCCGCTGTCGGGGATTAAAAGGGTTGAAGGCGGTGACAAGCAGCCGGTAGTCGCCAGCCTTCAGATCCGAAAAAACAATGGCATTGGGTTGGGTTCTTCCCGAATCCCGGATCTGCTGATTCCTATACAATTGGTACGAAAGTAAAACAGGTTCGGGGAAATTGAAATACATCGGGTGGCATTCCATTTTTAAATTGGTTTGGGTTTGAACCAAATGGAAAGGCTTTTCGGGGTGGGCAATCCGTGTGCCTCCTCCCCAGACTTCTCCAACAAAAACCTTCTCCGGAAACCGGTTTTGAATGTTTTCTGCCCGAAAAACAGAAACCCCATCGTTTCCGGAAATGTAGACTGTGTCCCGATACAGAAACAGGTGGTTGACCAGGGTATGAGTCAGTCCATTTTTATAGTTTAATATGATCCGTTGCTCTTTGCTTCCCTCCCCGAAGTGGAAAATGGCGGCATACGATCGGTCTGAAATGGCATGCAAGGTCCCTCGGTCATCCAGCAAAAGTTGCCGGATCCCTTCATTGTTTCCAAACAGGTTTTGCATCAGAGTCACCATGGTTCCTTTCGAAAACCGGTACAAATTTCCCTCATGATCGGTGATGTAAATGGCCTTTCGATGCCTGAAGTAGCTGGTTACCGAAACAGGCTCTCCCGTAGACGTTGGGATGGGGCGCTCCGGACTGTTTTTCCGAAGGCTTCGCACAAACTGACCCCGGGTGGAATAATAGATCACCGTGGAGTCATCCACCAGGGTAAAGCACAAAACCTTATTTTTTACAAGGGTATCCACAGCCTGATAGCTGTCCGCAATCCGCTGGCTTAAAATAAGTCCATGAAGCCCGGCCGTCAACAACTTGCCCTGTTCAAAGACATGAAAGTCCTTAAGACCCACACCTTTAAAGACTGTTTTTTTAGATGACAAAGCATAAACCCCGAAGTCGTGCAGGACGAAAAGCTGGTTTTCGTGCTCCCTTTCTTTCATCACCCGATTGAAAATCCGGCTCTGACTCAGTTCCAACAGTCCGTTCTGGTCCGGGCTCCTCACCCAAAAGGAGTTGTTGGAAAACCCGAAAAGCGTGGTGTTTTGGTTTTTGAAATACGATTGAACAGGAAGCCGGCTATGGGTTTTCGAATCGACATGGATGTTGCGGATGTTTTTGTCTGCGATCCAATACACGCCATTTGTAATGGTGGTAATCCAGATTTGACGGAACTTGTCTTCGAAAATGTTTCCAACAATCTGATCCCCAAGCAAATGCCCGCCTTCGGTTGGCTTTCTTAAATTTACCCAATGCACACCATTGTTCTTTCCATACCAAAGCAAAGAGTCACGATCGATCAGCAGGCCGGATATCTCCTCTGAAGCCCGGGCCATTTGCCTCATGGTTCGGGTTTGAAAATTGAAGCTGTAAATGATATTCTGGTCGTCATACAACAGGCACCCTTTATCGGTAATGGTGTTGAACTTGATGTTGAATCGCTTTCCAGGAAGAATTTGTTTGGGATCCGAAAACCGATGGTTCCTGTATGTGCTCAGCAAAAGCCCCTTTGTGGTATGCTCGATGAGGCGATGGAGGACGTTCCCGCTGTAAAACAAGAGCAATACATTTCCTTCAAAAGGTTTCTGCGGAAAGCGTCTCCGGATCCGGAAATCAAAGTCCGTTTCATAGGCTTGCTGATCGGCAAGCACAAACAGGGTTTTTTGGGACCGGTTCACCGATATATTGAGTAGGCTTCGGGAGGAAAACAGCCGCTCAAGATTCCTTCCCTTTTTGCGATCGATGGATCCATTTTTCAAAACCGATGCCTTTCCGGGATACACCTGAACGTAGAGTTCACCGGTGAGCGGATTGGGAAAAAAATCCATGGCTTCCGAATCGGCCAGGCCTTCCTTCCTGGAAATGGTTTGAAACGAATTCCCGTCGAACCGCTGGACACCATGGGCACTGGCCATCCAAATAAATCCGTCGGTATCCTGGCCGATGCCCCAAATGGAGTTGTTTCGGAGACCCCGGGTTGAGTTGATGTTCTGGATCCCAAACGATTGCGCCAAACCCGACACGTTCGTGCCTATCCAGCAGGCCATCAAAAACATTATGGAAAGCGCTTTCATGTGCAGATTTTGGTTGGAATAGGTGTCCGGGCCCGGCATGGGAGCAGAGCCGACTCCGAAACCTTCCGTTCTTCTCCGAAAACCGAAATTCAAACCAGTTCCAGGTCGACATCCATGCCCTCGATCGAGGCTGTCCGGAGGTGGCTTCCACACCATCCCATTTTCTTTTCACAACAATACACAAGGTCCCACATCCTCCACATACACGGCAGATAAATAAATCTACACGCTGGCTCATGCAATCCCCCTCCACAGGTTTGGCCAGATACATTTGACCAAAACAAACCATCGTTCCATACCTAAAATGTAATCCTGTCTATGAAAACAAAAATCCTTGTTCTTTTTTGGGTTGCCTGGTGCTTTGCCACCTTCCAGTCCGGAGCTCAGATCGGTTCTACCACCTGGCTCGGTTCATTATCCACCGCTGCCACCACCGACTGGAACGACCCGGCCATGTGGTCGAATGGAATTCCGGACTTGTGCACCGATGCCTACATCCATGAAGAAATCAATGGGGTGTACCCAACCCTCAATGGTGGAACCGGGCAATGCCACGACCTATTCTTTTACAGCTCCAATCCATCCAACAATCCCATCGTCGACATGGCAGGTGGCACACTTGAAATCAGTGGGCAGGTGGTAAACCATACCCAGCACCAGGATGTATTTTTTAAATTTGGCCTGGTCCGCTTTGTGGATGGATGTCCCGGATACCATACGCTCAAATCCATCGGAGAAGGGGGCGTTGTGATCGGTGCCCAGGGCAATGGAATTAATTTCTATGACCTTGAAATTGACATCCCAAACCCACAAATCATCAACTACGGATCCAATGGAACCGGCGATCTCGACGAACGAGTCCTTTCCCTGGTTCCGGTCCAGGTGTTCAATTCCTTGACCCTTACCCATGGTGTGCTGGATTTGTCCTTCGATATGGATTTTGTTCTCCCGGCCGGAGCGAACAATCCCTACGGCAGGACAAGTCCTTACATCATGCAAACCTTTGGAAAGGTCGATGTGCTCGGCTTGTACCTGCCCCAAAGTTCAGGGAGAGGTATTAAGCAACAAATCACCCTCGACAAAACCTATGAAACCTGGCACTACACCACCAGCCCCATGATGGATCCAACCATCCAAAACATCACTTCCCAAAACTATGGCTGGACCCTGAACCACCAGTATTTCGACAATACGACCGACATCAGCTGCATCATTTTCCAGCAAACCTACAATTATGGCGGGGCGCTTCCGGAATGGGCAGTGTACGATGAAACCTTACACCAATCCGGACCTGCATGCAATGGACTGACGCAACAACAACAGGAGTACATGGAAAGCCACATCGGTTGGGTATCTAATCCCACACTTGGAACCACGTGGCACAAAGCCGGAGATGGTGTAGCAGGCCGGTTTGACCCGGATGTGGATGGTATTTTGGATTTTAATGGTGTTCCGTACACCGGAGACCTGAAGAAAAAACTTTCCTTTTCAAACCATGGACAAGTGTTTGCAGATGGCATGAATCTGATCGGCAATCCCTATCCTTCACCCTTGCATTGGACCTTGCTGTACAAGTTGAATCCAGGGAAAATGCTGCCCTTCTGTTACTTATGGATTCCGGAAACCACAGCGCCTGCTCCTTTGTGTTATCCCGGCACGCCTTCTGCCTTCCGGGGTTTTACCCTTTCCCTCGATGCCACCGATCCCAACAACCTCCAGCCCGAAAACCTTTACCAGGGCAATGTGCTGAATGTAGGACAGGGCTTCCACGTAAAGCTCAACCCAAACAATTTCCTGAACCTGGGCCTCCACCAAACCGGTTACACTTCCATCGTCTATAACAATAAGATGCGTGTGCCGGCCAACGATCTCTACACCTTCCGGCAGGCTGCACCGGTAAGCTCTTTGCAACTCGTCCTGAAAAACCAGGACCACATCCGCGACTACTGCAAAATTCAAATCGGGGACGATTTTTCCGATGCCTTTTCTGTCCTGGAAGACGATCCCAAGAACCTGTCGCAGGAGTTCTACATCGCTTCCAAAAACCAACATCTCCTCACCATCAACAAACTGCACAATTCCCTTGACGAAATGGTGGTGCCATTGGTCATCAAATCCCCTGGATACGAAACCATCGAAATTACCCTGAGCAATCAATTGTTTTCAAGCCAAACCCATTCCGCCTGGTTGGAAGACCGACTCAACCATACCCTTGTGCTCATCGATGCCGATTTTAAATGGAGTGTACAGGTAGAGCCCGGTGAAAACCTGGATCGCTTCTACATTCACTTTACACCTTTGAACCAATCGCCTAAAACCGAATCTGGGCTTGTGGCTTCCACAGCTGATTTTTGCAGCGTTGGAGACCAGGAAATTACACTCAACAGCATCCGTTTCCGGAACGATGTGGTGGATTTCGACCTGGTGGACCTGACCGGAAAAGTCGTGCTGCAAGAAAAAGTCGCTTTCCAGTCCGGAATCGGAAAAATGAAAGTTGGAAACCTCAAAGCAGGCGTCTACATCGTCGCTTCTTCCGGAAGCCAGTCCTTCCGGGAGCGCATCGTTTTGACAAAATAAGGCAAGACCATTTTCAAAACCAGTACGGGTTGCCGGTAATTCGGCAACCCTTTTTTTTAGCCCCATTGAAAACGGGTTACCCAACCGTGCAGACATTATGAACCAGCATCTGTGTGGCGAAAAAGGTTTCAACTTGGTTTCGGGAGACGGAAAAGGTGGCAAAATTGGGGCTTCCCCTCGTGCCTCGGGTCGGGCCCTTTGGTCCAAGTCCTCCCCCGGTTGGCGTTTGAAGGGCAGAAATGGAAAGGAACCGGCATCCGCCAATCGGGGTGCGGGCTTTCCCCGTCGGTCCCATAAGCCGGGTGGTTTTTAGAATTGAACGATTCTTTGCCGATCCCATCCTCCGGAGTATGATTTTCATTCTAAACCTTCTGCCTGCCAAAAAATGTTGTGTTTTTGGGGGAGGGATACCTGTCCTGGAGAATTTTTTACCCCGGGCGGGCATAAGCACTTCGTTTAAACTCCTGACAGGCCATCCATCAGCGGCTTTTTTCTGATTTCGCAGACATGGTTTGGGTTCGGTTGAAAGGCAGCAATTCCCCGGGTTTGATCCTTCTCCAGCAGAACAGGATTTCTCATGCAGATTCTGGGATAATCTCAGGTATGGCTTTTGGACTTCGGTCGCTGCACCGAAAAGTATATCTTTCAACAGTGATTCTTCGAAAAGCATGGCTGCTCAACGGTCTGAAAAAATACCATGTTCGCCGCTTCAGACCCCGCTGGGCCGATCCTGTTCCAAAGGTATTTTCAGCGGAAAAATGTACAGTCAGCTGCGTTTAGGCTCCTGCCCCGATCGGGAAGCGGATATTCCGTAGGTACGAGGCCATGAAAATTGAGAAGGACAAGCGAGTTTGATCAAACAAAGCTTGTGTTCCTACCACTGCGGGATATGTCGCCTTCCGGCAATCAGATTTTTCCTATGTAGCAGGTAAACAGGTTCCCCGCACTTCTCCAAATCCGACCCGGTTTTCCCCGGAACCAGCATGTCCCCGAAGGACAATGGTATCCCCGTCTTCCATAAATGTTCGCCTGGCCCCTCCGGGGAAAACAACAGGTTCCTGACCTCTTTTTGTCGTTTCCAGCAAGCATCCAAGGCTTCCCTTTTCGGGTCCGGAAATGGTTCCGCTCGCCAGCAAATCTCCTATCCGCATCGGACATCCATTCACTGTATGGTGTGCAAGTTGCTGGGCCATACTCCAGTACAGATATTTCTGGTTGGTTTTACAAATGGTGGTCTGTTCGCCTTCTTTGGTGATAAACTCCGCCTCCAGCTGGATATCAAAAGTTGTCCGGTTGGTTTGGTTCAGATACGGCTGGACTTCTGGTTCCTGCTCGGCTGGCATTGGGATACGAAACGGCTTCAGGGCATCCATGGTAACAATCCAGGGAGACATGGAAGAACAAAAGTTTTTGCCCAGAAATGGTCCCA
>JBIPNA010000182.1:0-6987 GCA_044375665.1 Catalimonadaceae bacterium | reverse complement strand
CAGGTGTTTGCGCAAAACCAAATTGCAGCCAGCAAAGCAAAAAAAGGATAAGGAATATGGGAATTCGTTTCATAGAGGCAGGGAGAAATAACGGATAGCCAAGAATGAAAAAAACCGAATGCTATCCTATCACACAAAGGTGGTAGCTATGGGCTTTTATCAGATTCCCAACTTTCGAATTTCAACTTAAAACTTTCAACTTTCCCCTACTCTCCCACCATCACAAAAGCGCCCCAGTAATAGGGATTTGGATACTTGGCTTTGAGTTCTTTCTGGGCTTTGAGGAAGGCTTCCCTCTTCGACCATCCCTTTTAGATTACTATTCGGCAAACTTGGCCTTGGAAAACATAGAATCCCGAACTCAGCTGTAGACCTTCTATTTATCCCAGAATAGTCAGTATCAAATCCTGACTCATGATTACTTGCCTTTTACCTTTTTCACCCTATTCATGCACCTGATAATCCATTTCAAACCATGCAGGTTTTTTCTCTAAAATCATAAATACTCTTCATCGGGCGAGGCTCTAGGCCTCGTTCGTACCATTTTCTGGCCTCCGGCCAGCAAGCTGCTCTCTTCTTCATCTTAGCAAGAAATTGAAATCTGTTTGGCGTAAGCATCTCAAGCTAAAAAACAAACCATTCAACCCGGGGCATACGAATATGCATAGAGGCTGGAAACCTTCCAATAAACTCAGACAGAATCTGCATATTCTGATATAATCCCGGATTATGCAATAGGATGTAAATGATTGATATTCTATGTTTTATAACCACACCTCAATCTGTCACCATGTCTCTGACCCTGCTTTAGCTGTGGGCGCCATGAGAGCCACTCCCGAAGCTAGTTCGGGACAGGTTCCCGAGGCAGGCTCGGGACAAGCTCTCCAAGGTAGAGAACGTAAGGTGAAAAACGAAGTTGGAGCTTTAGCAACATCAATCATTTACCAACCACAACCTTTTTCGATTGCGGAATTTGGGATAAACCGAACGAGGTACATCCTCGATTGATTTAAGCATGGCGAATCCTGCTTCCTTTTGACTTTTCAAATTTTCACTACCCAGAAAAATCCAGTAGCTCGACAGAGACCCCAAATTACACACTCTCCAATTGTTTCAATTTAAGATCAACCCAAAAAAAATAATCAAAATAATTAAGCACGGTGCGTTCATATGGCGATTCAAAAATCTGTTCCAGATCGATTTTTAATTGCCTAAGCTTCTCAAGCTTACGGGTACTCTTCATCGTTTCAAACCGAAACAAATCTCGGATAATGAATCCTAAAAATCTTTTCTCAAAAAGGTAAAAAATTTGATTTCGTTTCATGTACTCTTCTGAAGACTTTGCCGAATAACGCATCAGATCAATTTCCTGATTCTCGAAACAGGCAATACAAAAAAGAATACGAGAATGGGTATAAAAATCTCTGGTATGGCCAGCCACATTGAGATTTTGATAAATATCATTCAAGACCGAAAATGACGATTTATACTCTCCTTGATAGAAATATGATTTAGCGAGATCAAAATAAAAGTTATTAAGTCTTGTCCTTGAAAACTGATTATGATTCTGCTTAATAAACATCGCAGCATCGTGAATTAATGAGGTATTATCTATACTCTGAAAATTACGATTGAAATAAATTAACTGTGAAAGATTAATATAAAAAAACAAATCTATCTTGATTCGATCTGTGAGTTTCTGTGAAATAATTCTACTAAACTCTTTCAAAACTCGTGTATAAATATTCTTGCCAGATACAAATGATGAATTTAAAAGATTAAAAAAGGCATGTATAGTATCCTCAGGAAACTTGTGAATCTGACTGGTCTCTTTACTCACCAATTGGTAATTGCGCAGAGCAAAAGGAAAAGCCTTAACCCAGTCATTAGCAGTTGCATACTTCCAATACAAAATCAAATTATAGTTATACTGAGTTGAAAAACTCTTACTTCTGTTTAGCGACTGCAATAAGGCAGCGGAAGTCAATTGATCTATTACTTTCTTATCTGCTGCATTTCGAATAAAAATATTTGAGTCCAACATCCGCCTAAGGCGGAACCGGATTAATTGTAGTGTTTTGAGGTCAGCATATTGTTTTGAATACTCCTGAACTTCTTCCAGAATTACTGCTGGATTTGATTTATCAGAATACTCACTCACCTTAAGCTCCATTTCCAACAAGAAAAGAAGCTCCGGATAGTTCTCTGATGCCACTAGCCTTTTTTTGATGGCCGGAATAATGCGAGCTGCCTGCGGATAGAGAACCTTATCTATCAAAACTTTTACATTATTTAGCTCATTCACTGTCTTATATCGGGCGGAATGATAATCATGAAGCCGTTTCAGAATCCAGTAAAACAGGTAGTGTTTCTTCACATCGGTTTTAGCCGAGCTTGAAAATCTGGAAATGATTGACCTTGATTCATCCTCCGAATAATTACCTAAAGCGGACAAAGCCTGGAGTATTTGAACATACCCAATTCTTTCTCCTCCCTCCTTTCTTCCTGCATTTACAAGGTATCTTTTTTCGTTCAGATCCAAAGATTTAATGAGAGCGAATAGATCAGTATTTCGAAGCATATTGTCGTATCAACTTGTTTTTCAATTATTTGAACAAATATAGACTATTCCCAAAAATGTGTAAAATAAGAGTTATAGCATCTCATAATTTTGAGAAAACAAAGTTTGTTTCGGTATAGACAGGTTCGGATTTCACAAATCCAATTTGAAGAAAAACCGGAAAACCAGACACAGGTACTCTGATTTGAAAAAGTGGAAAGTAAAACATACATCGACTCCGATAAAAATACAATTCGGCTATTACATACTGGTACAGCTGGACTGGATTGTTCTTTCAAAGGAATAGGGATTCAATTTGTCGTATCTGGAAATGTTGAATACAATGTGAACTGCAAAAAATTTGAAGCATTTGCTGGTGATTACATAATTGGAAATCATCACACATTAATCTCCAAGATAAAACACAAAAAACCGGCAGAAATATTATGTGTAGAATTTTCGGCAGAAACCATAAACAGGATATCTGAAATGCAAGGTTACCTCTGCGTCGATTTCAAAAATTTTTTGATATCAGACCGACTCCTTGTAAACCGGTATTCGGCAAGAAACACCGAACTAGAACAAACCCTCATTGATATATGTGACAACATTAAATCAGGAGTTTCAGAGAACCATTGGCTCAATTCCCAGCTTTTTCAGCAACTTGGAAAAATCATTATTGCCGAACAGAAGGTATACTTCGCTCAACTTAACAAAATTAACTTAAGAGGTTCCATCGCTAAACACGAAGTATTTCGATCTTTGCACAAGGCAAAATCTTTTATTGATAATGAATACCTAAAAACCCCCGATCTCGGTGATTTGTGTGAAAGTGCCGGGATTTCAAGGTTTTATTTTTGTCGACTTTTCAAACTAGTTTATGGCATTCCGCCTTATCAATACCTGAAGCACAAAAAACTTGAACTTGCCCGAAAAGAAATCATATCGGGTAAAACAATTGCAGAAGTTGGTTTTATGCTGGGATTCTCCGATGTAGCTGCATTTTCAAAATCATTTAAACAATTCTACGGTTTCAACCCAGGTGAACTTAAAAAAATACGAAAAATTAAAAACCACTTGTTAATCACTTCTCTTTAAACTCAAAAGGAGAAATACCTTGTTTTCACCTAAGTAACAATTGGTTTGAAAACATATTCCGTCATCTACCTCTTAAATACTTTATAGGAAACCTTCCGGCTCTTTCCAATATTAAGGAAATAATAACCCGAAGGTAAGTCTTGAATATCAACCTGCGTTTTATCAGAATTTAGCCAGCCAGAGATAACTGCTTTACCACTCTGATCGGTAAACAAATATGGTGAATGAGGCTTTGCGCTTTCGAATTCAACTACTATTGAATTTTGAGCTGGGTTTGGATAAACGCGATACGTTTCCAACTTCTTCTCAAGCCCGTCAACTGATGTGGCGTTGTCTGAATTTTTTGCCACAAATCTGTTGCCGGCATCGTTTTTAAAGTCTCCGCCAGTGTAAACATTTCCGGAAGCATCCGCATGAACTGTATATATCATTCCTGCAAATACCTGCCCATTAAGACCTCCTAATTCAGTCCAGTTATTTCCATCCCACTGGGCAACATATTGCTGCTGACTGCTGTTTTCAAATGATCCGGCCGCATAGAGTTTTCCTGCTTTATCCCAACATAAACTGAAGATGATGCCATCTGCCGCCAGATTATCCGTTCCACCTAGTTCGCTCCAGGATGTTCCGTCAAATTTTGCTACATACCTTTTTCCAGAGCTGTTCTGAAAATTACCGGCCGCATAGATGTTATTGGCGGAATCGGAACAAAGGGTATAAAACCATAAATTGGCCCCCAATCCGTTTAATCCTCCAAGTTCAGACCAGGCGGTTCCATTCCACTTGGCCACATAATACTTACTTGAATCATTGGTAAATTCTCCGGCTGCATAGATATTTCCCAGATTATCCCCACAAATGGCATAAATGTTTTTATTGGCGGCAAGCCCGTTCAATCCGCCCATTTCAGCCCAGGAAGTCCCATTCCACCGGGCAACATATCGTTTAGTTGAATCATTAGTAAAAGCACCGCCCGCATAAATATTTCCATTTCCGTCACTGTGAAGTGCGGTGATGAAATTATTGGCCGATAAGGCGTTTTCACCGCCCAGCTCCGACCAGGAAGTTCCGTTCCATTTGGCTACATACTGTTTTCCGGAAGAATTCGAAAATTGTCCCCCAACATAGATATTACCGAAAGGATCGATGCACATGGAATAAATAATGCTGTTTGCGCCCAAAGCATCAAGACCACCGAGTTCGGTCCAGGAATTTCCATCCCACTTTGCTACGTAGAAATTATCAGAACTGTTTCTGAAATATCCGGATGCATAAATATTTCCGGCTGAATCGCTGCAGATGTTCAGGACTTCGCCATTTGCTGCCAAGGCATCCGTACCGCCCAATTCAGACCATGACTGACTCATTACAGGGTAAGAACAGAGTGAAAACAAGGCCACAAAGAACAGAAGTAGATTTTTCATTTATTTAAGAATTAAAAAGTTTAAAAGAAATTAATCTGGTTTGTCTGAATTTGAAAATCATACCCATCCTAGATTGATACAAAAGATAAAGCTGACATTAACTGAACAAAGAATCCTATGCCTGACACATAAAAAGCAGACCAAAAAAAATTCGGCTTAAAACTTGAAATCACCTTAGAACCAGTTTTCTTATTAGTTTCTTATCTGCAGTCGTAACCTGGATGCTATACATTCCGGCAGGAATTCCAGAACAGTTTAAAGGATAAACCAATGCACCGTTGTGCAAACTTAATTTTTGACTGATAACTTTTCGTCCAGTGACATCTGCAACCAGAATCTGAACTTCCTTTCCACTGAATCCATTTATTGAAACTTGAGCACCTCTTTCAGGATTTGTAGGATTGGGCGAAAGAAGAAAACTCTCCTTCCCTCCTTGAGGCAATGCACCTGTGACAAGATTGGGACTGATAACCAGCTCAAACCGGTCGCCTGCTCCAGAGAATGCATCGAAAACTGTAAAAGTGAAATTACTTCCTTCATTTAGTTGTGTAATTTGTCCCAGATAAAAATCCCTGATAAATGCAGCTGAACCAGGAGGCACGTTCTGGACCAGAATATCAAACAAGAAAACTCCGGTCTGGCCTTTTAAATCCAACTTAATGGGAACAATTCGGGTTTCTTCAGCAAGTGCTTCCTGAGAATTCAACAACAGGTTACTGCTTGAATTAGGGAATCCGAATTCAAAAGAAGAGCCTGTGAGAATATCCATGTCTCGGTGAGCATCAAATGCGTCCGAACTACCTTCCTCAAATCTTACCATGGCATCAAAGTGATACCCCTGCTGGTTCTCTTTCTTCAGTCGCATTTTTACAACCGAAGCTTCTGAACTGGCCGTCCGGAGAAATGAACCCGAAGTATTGGTCACCTTGGCCGCCTCTTTTACAATTAGGCTGCCCGAAGTACCGCTCAGAAGTTTCACAAAAAATGCCTGAGAACTGGGAATCACATTTGGATTAGCTTCACCATTGATGGTTACCCCGAGATCTACAGCCGCTGCTCCATTATAGGCTCTGTAGCCCCCGGCCAGTGAATTCCATACATAAAAGGCATTGTTCATGTTGGCAGGTTTGGTCCAGGCAGCTGAAGCATTCCAGTCAATCGGGCATGGATAGGGATTGGCAAGCAGGTTCCAGCCATTCAGACTCAAATCACAGTTGTAAGAAAGCGGTAAGCAGGAGGAATTGACCGTTCTGGTTAAGAGAGGGAAGGTAAAATCATTCCGGTTGAGGGTTCCCTTCGTGTCAAACTTATGCAGGGAATTGGAGTAATAATTCACATACACCCGGTACCCGGCACCGGCGTTCATAGTGGTGTTCGCAGGAGAGCGCCAGCCGTCTTTTTGTGCTGTATCCAGACGCGTATTATTTAGATTTTCAGCATACCGGAATACGGTGAATCGCTCTGGCTGACTGGCTGGAAGAATATCTCCACCTTGTACTCCCATTCCCGTATCTGGCCCGCAAACCCGGAAATCATCCGAAAGACCAGTAAAATTCTGTCCAGAAAAGGGAGTTCCAATAAGAAACCAGCTTCCGGTCCCACTGCCGTGAGGCAACCACCGTTCAATGGTAACTGATCCTGTAATACTTGCAGTCGTTGGAATCAGGCCGATTTTTGCGGTACCGGCTGCATTTGAACCCAGGATAAAATCCCCCGAGTTACTCAGTTTGGAATTTGGAAGGAAGGTCGCCGTAGCACCCGGTAAAATTTCCAGTCGGTTTCCCGCTGGAACCGAAACCCCACCATTGCTGTTGACAAATTCCACATTACCGAGGCGTACAGTACCAGAAATAAGCTGGGTTCCTGTACCATTGAGTACTAATTTTCCATCACCGGAAAAACTGT
>JBIPNA010000181.1:0-7003 GCA_044375665.1 Catalimonadaceae bacterium | reverse complement strand
CCCTTGTATGAAAATGGTATTTCTCCGTATTGTCCTTTTTATCAGACCTTACCTGAGGAGCGTGGATAAAAATATCTTTTCCTTCCTTGTCTCTCACCCTTGTAATTGTTGGTCCCTGCATATCCATCCCTGCTTTACGGATCAATGCTTTGGTACCTGCAGAGCGTACCGCAGAATCGAGTGATGCCACAACTACATCGCCTTTCAGTTCATAGTTTTCCCCGTTTTGCCTGATGTTTTTGGCTTTCAGAACCAACTCGTCTTTTTGGATCTGGGAGCCTTCAATCCGGGATATTTTGCTGGTATTGAGATCGAGCTCAATAAAAGAACCTTTTACTTCGTCTTTCTTTTTTTTGAATTCAATCCGGGCTTTTCTGGTCATTTGCAAAAAACCAAGCGATTTGTTCAGAAAAATTGTGTCGGCAGTACCACGCAAACTATCGTTTTCCCAAAGGGCATTTCCACTTAATTTCATGTTTTTGGTTCCGGGATACAACCACATTTGTTTTCCCTGAAATGAAATTCCCTTTGAATTTCCGCGGGTAAAACTTGAAGAACTTAAAACCTTGGAAGTCATGTCGTAATAAAAGACTTCCGATTGCATATTTCCTTCTTCAGTTACAATACTGGCATTGCCCATAATCATTGCCCGCTTAGTGGCCGGGAAGTAGATGCCGGAATCGCCTGTAACCCTGGCTCCCTTTCGAACCAGAGAAAGATTGCCTTTCAGCACCACCTTATTTGGGTTGTTGTAAAGCATTGCCCTTGAAGATCGGATGGTATCCTCCGGTGTACGAATGATGATCTCTCCTTCAATGGTTTTGTAATTGCCCGATTGCAATTCTTTGCCTTTCCAAAGAATTTCCTGGGCCTGAATCCGAAAGAAGGCCGTAAAAAAAAAGAGGCACAGGGCCCCTTTTTGTATTTTAATTTTCCTTTTCAGAATCAGGAAAACAATTTTTTGAAGTCTTCTGGTTTCTCAAAAGCCAGGTAAGCCAGGGCTTTCCGGTTGAGGGCGATGTTTCGCCTCTTCAAATCTCCGATAAATTTGGAGTAGGACATACCATTCTGACGGGCAGCGGCATTAATCCTTTGAATCCATAGTGCACGGAATTCGCGTTTGTTGGTTTTACGATCCCTGTAGGCGTATACCAAACCTTTCTCGACTGCGTTTTTGGCAACAGTCCACACATTTTTACGTCTTCCGAAATAGCCTTTGGCCAGTTTCAGAATTTTCTTTCTTCTCGCTTTGGAGGCAACGTGGTTTACGGATCTTGGCATGACTTAAAGCATTTTTTTGATGTTGGCTGCGTCTGCCGCAGATACTAAACCTGTGTGGGTCAACGCACGCTTACGTTTGGTTGACTTTTTCGTCAAGATGTGACTCTTGAAGGCATGCTTTCTTTTCACCTTGCCGGTGGCGGTGAGGGCGAAGCGCTTTTTTACGCCCGATTTGGTTTTCAACTTCGGCATTTTTCTGTTTTTCTATTTTTTCGGCCTTGGGGCCATGATAAGAAACATTCTTTTTCCTTCCAGCTTTGGTTCTAATTCTACTTTACCTTCTTCGGCAAGAGCAGCGGTAAACCTGGCCAAAAGATCCCTTCCCCGATCAGAAAAAACAATCGACCTTCCAACAAAGTGAACGTAGGCTTTTATCTTGGCTCCTTCTGCAAGGAAAGATTTGGCATGTTTCACTTTAAAATCAAAGTCGTGCTCGCTGGTATTTGGACCGAAACGAATTTCTTTAATGACAACTTTGACCGACTTGGCTTTTAGTTCTTTGTTCTTCTTTTTCTGCTCGTACTTGAATTTAGAGAAATCTACAATCCTGCAGACTGGCGGATTTGCTCCCGGTGCAATCTCTACGAGGTCCAGGTTCATATCAAACGCCATTTTAAGAGCCACATCAATTGGATAAATTCCAATCGTGACATTTTCTCCGGTTACCCGGACTTCTTTGGCGGAAATCCGATTGTTGACTTTGTTGTAAATCTCTTCCTTCAAGCAGTGAAAAATAAGGGCCGCAAATATAGCTTTTTTCAGGATATGGCGTGAATCTCAAAATTAATTTTCAACAAGTCCCTGAAATCTTCTCCCATTTGCTTCATATCTTCATCTTCCGTTTCGTAGTACCAGGAAATCGATGCAGGGTGACCTAAGTCTTCCAATGTCTCCATTGCTTTGCAACAACGGAAAAGATATTCGTTGGCACTCGAATTGAAATAGGACAAGGTTAGGTTGAGCTGGGTTTTTGGGGCAGGGTTCATGATGTATTGATCCAACCAAATTAGTACTGGTCCGAAGAATTCCTTAGGGTTTTCCGGGAAAATCCTTCCTTTTACAGATAAAATACCCAGCGCCCCATCGAAGTGAATGGCCGGGGTTTTGAATGATGATTCAATATTGAGTGACTCCACTGTTTGAAATAGTAAAGGAAACAAAAACTATAAATTGACTTTCACCCGGGTAAGCCAGAGATTGCAACTTTCTGCTTTTCGATTTGCGAAAACAAAACTCAAGCCCGAAATCCCCGACTCCAACTTCTGGTTCTCTTGCTTTCGCAGCCAGTTTGTTTTGAAAAGTTTGTCTTAAATCGGCTGATTTTTCAAGGATGTGAAACTTTGTCGCCAGTTTTTCCGAACCAGGCCCTGAGACCAGATTCAGGGTTGTAATTTGCAGATTTCCATCAGGGAGTGAGCGAATCCGAAGCAATCCTAAATGGTTGGGATTCCGATGATTCTGAAGGTTTTGGAATAACTCCATTGCCACTGAAATGCCTCGTTTTCTCATACCAGAATTATTTGCCAGCCGGTGTATCTGAATTTCCAGATTGTGGAATATTTCTTCAACAGAAAAACGGATGCCAGCCGGCAAAAGTATTTCAAACGGGTCCTGAGTCATCTGGTTTTGGTGCGACGGTCAAAGTACATTACTTTTGTTCAACTTTTAAAAACAATTTCTATGAAACGTTCAGTTCTGTTGATGCCTCTGTTGATGCTCTTATTCATTCTGACCACTTCATGTGATGAGATAGAAGATATCAACCTTACCGATGTTTCTGCCCCGATTGAGGCTGAATTTGTCATAAACTCCACCGACAGCACCTTCCAGAAAGAGGACATGCTCGATGCCGCCACCAACTCAGATTATATTGACAACAGGAGTAAAATCGACAACATAGAAATTTACAGGTTGGAGTATCAGCTGAAATCCATTAATCCTGCCTCTGCAGATAGCCTGATAGAAGGAAAAATTGAATTCCTGAATCCGGTTACCAACGCATATGAAATGCTTTCTTCACTGAACAACAAACGCCTTCGGCTCAACATCAGCGAAGAATTGGCCTACGAACCCGCTGTTGCCGACAAGATGATAAATGTCTTTAAAGGATCCCAACCCAGAGCAACCATCCGCGTTAAAGGCAGCACCAATAAAAAACCTGTTGATTGCACAATAGGCTTAAAATTGTACCTAAAACTCAAAGTGAAACTCTAAATTCTGTCGTTCATGATCAAAACAACCTACAAACTCTTTTTTTTCTTCCTCATTTTAGCTTCCACCGCAAACGCCCAGGAAGTTTTCAAGTTGAATTCTTCAGGTGGCGGATTCAATGTAATGGTCGGCTATCAGGGCTTTGATGGAAGCGACTACTTCACCAAAGGCCAAAGGTTTGATTGTTCGCAAGCCATTGAAGTCCGGTTTGATGATAAAAATGTCCCGGTAGCCTTGAACGAAGCAACCTACAAACAGCCATCCAATGGATTACTTTTTACAGGTTTTCAAGGTTATGGGGTGTTTAATAGTTTTATTCTTGGAGGGGAATTAAACTGGGCTTACGGGACATCGACTTCAGGCACCCAAAGGGATTCTGTTTTCTCTACCAAACAGATTCAGGTTTCAGGAACAACAGCACGTTTTTCTGCGGCCGATGTCCTTTTCAATGTCGGATTTGTTGCCTTCCGGAAAAGAGGATTTGTGGCTTACCCTATGTTGGGCATTGGTTATGGCGCTTCCGGACTCTGGATGCAATCTCAAAGCAACAACAGAACCTATCCTGAAATTGCCGACATCGTTACCAGGTCTGACGGCAATCTTCAAAACATCATCGTCTGGACCCGCAACACAGTACTCGATTTTGGAATCGGAGCCCAGTACATGCTTGGAGCTTCTACAGAGGACCGGGCAAAAGGTTTTAGCCTGGGTCTTCGCGTTGGATATAAGACACAGCTGGCAACCGACAACGTTCTCGTCAATGCCAACAAAAATGCAAAAGACAGTTTCACAGGCGAAAACATTTCTCTGCCTTCCATTGGTTATTCCGGAGCATATGTAAAGCTGTTGATTGGTTTCGGTAAAATCGGTGAAAGCCGTTAGTTTTAAAGACAAAGCAAAAGACCAGGAACAACTCCTGAAAAACAAAATTTGAATTTGAAATGGCTGGGAAACCAGCCATTTTTTTTTGGCGGTCAGACAAAGGATTGATCAGCGGAAAGCAGCCAATCCAGACCGACTTTTCAGTTTTTGGCGATTTAAAGAATGGTACTGTCTGATGGGAGAAAATTTGCCGAATAATTCATTCGGATAATGAAGAACCCTCCAGATGGGTATGGGAATCTAAAAAGGCTGCTCCATTAAAATTTTCTCCTGGCTGAAGGTTCATTTCTGATCCGATTTTCAAAGCCAGAAAGAGACATTCCTGGAGGGTATTCCTGATATGTCCTTCCAAAATGGCTTCCCTGATCTGCTCTTTGATTATTCCGATTTCTTTCCCGGGCCGAATGGAAAACACTTCCATAATCATGTCTCCCGATAGCAAGGGTTGGAATTGGCGCAATCGATCTTCCTCCTCTACCTGAGCCATCTTTTCTTCTACTTTATCAAAATTGGCCAGGTACCTTTTCGATTTGTTGGGATTTTTTGTGGTAACGTCAGCCCTGCAAAGGACCATCAGACTTTCAAGATCTCCACCCGCTTCAAACAAAAGCCTTCGTACAGCTGAATCTGTAACGGCTTCATTGGTCAATGAAATGGGCCTTAAATGAAGCCGGACCATCTTTTCCACAAAACGCATATGCTCATTCAAAGGCAATTTGAACCGGTTGAAAATCTTTGGCACCATTCTGGCCCCTTTTTCTTCGTGGCCATGAAATGTCCAGCCTTCTCCCGGAACAAACCTTTTGGTAGCTGGTTTGGCAATGTCATGTAAAATGGCCGACCACCGAAGCCACAGGTCAGGACTCCTTTTCGCCACATTGTCAAGTACTTCCAAAGTATGAAAGAAATTGTCTTTGTGCGCTTTTCCATCTCTGTTTTCAACACCTGCCAAAGCCACCATTTCAGGAAAAAACTCTGCCAGAATTCCACTGAAATAGAGCAGTTTAAATCCATAGGAAGGCGGATTGGTCAGAATAATCTTGTTTAACTCCTCGGTTATTCTTTCTGCTGAAATGATGCTCAGCCTTTTCTTACTTGTTCCGATCCCCTCGAAAGTATTTGGTTCAATATCAAAATTCAATTGGGCTGCAAAGCGAATGGCCCTTAACATGCGAAGGGGGTCGTCTGAAAAAGTTTGTTCCGGGGCCAGCGGAGTTCGGATGATGTGGTTTTTCAGATCCTCCTGTCCCCCGAATGGATCCAAAAGTTTTCCCTTTCCGGGTCCCGACAACCCGATAGCCAGGGCATTGATTGTTAAATCTCTTCTGGCAAGATCTTCCTCCAATGTGCCCGATTCCACTTCGGGCTTCCGGGATTCGGCTCTGTAGGATTCCTTCCTCGCCCCAACAAATTCCAGAATCCAGTCCCTGTGGCGTACCTGAGCGGTGCCAAAATTTTTGAACACTACTACCTGACAATCTTTACCCAGTTTTTTTGCGACCTGCTCCGCCAAAGGGAGACAGTCACCTACCGAAACAAAATCTACGTCTTTAGAGGGCCGGTCTAACAAAAGGTCGCGTACGAACCCACCTATCACATAACATTCCAGCTGCAGTTTTTCTGCTTCCGCCGTCACTACCTGAAAAATACGGTCAGACAGGATTGGAAATTGATGTAGGTCGGGATTTATATGCAAAATCGAAATTGGCTCAAACTGGATGCAAATCTATGCTTTGAAAAACGGCCTGCGCAAGCATCTGTGAGCTTTTGGCACAAGCCATTCCGAAGGAACACATCCCCGAGGCTTGCTTTTGAGGCCTGAAAAAACGACCTTTGCACCCCTGTTTTTTGATTTAACCATAGTTTTCCAATGCAAAACAACCCCATTTCCTGCTTGATTATCGGTTCCGGACCTGCCGGGTACACTGCCGCCATATATGCCTCCAGGGCTGGTCTTTCGCCTGTTTTGTACACCGGTCCCGAACCAGGAGGACAGTTAATGATCACCAATGATGTAGAGAATTTTCCTGGTTATCCGGATGGAATAATGGGTCCCCAAATGATGGAAGACCTTAAGAAACAAGCCGGGCGATTTGGGGCTGATATTCGCCATGGTATGGTTACTTCAGTTGATTTTTCTTCAAAACCCTATAAAGCCACCATAGACGAAGAACATTCGGTCACAGCCGATACAATCATCATTTCAACCGGCGCTTCTGCAAAGTGGCTGGGTATTGAAAGTGAACAAAGGCTAAATGGGAAGGGTGTTTCGGCCTGTGCCGTTTGTGATGGGTTCTTTTTCAGGGGACAGGATGTCATTATTGTTGGTGCCGGAGATACTGCCTGCGAAGAAGCCACCTATCTCGCCAAACTTTGCAAATCCGTTACTATGTTGGTGCGTAAAGATTCCATGCGGGCCAGTACAATCATGCAAAACCGGGTTTTGAATACGCCCAATATCAAAGTGCTTTGGAATACCGAAACGGTCGAAATTCTGGGTACAGAAGGTGTTGAAGGAGCCAGGGTAAAGAACATTAAAACCGGAGAGGAAATGGAATTAAAGGCCACCGGATTTTTTGTCGCCATCGGACACAAACCCAATACCGACATTTTCAAAGGGATTCTGGAC
>JBIPNA010000180.1:0-7013 GCA_044375665.1 Catalimonadaceae bacterium | reverse complement strand
CGGACCAAGCACAACATCGCCGGTTTTGGGCCTTTGGTGCGGCAATGATGGTCCTGATACCGTCCAGTCCACCCATAGCACAGGTGCATTGACCTTTGTGTTTCGTTCGGATGAAGGGGTTCGGGCTGCAGGTTGGAAGGCAAAAGTATCTTGTTTGTCCGCGGTCTCGGTTGAAGCTAAGACCAGCGAAACTGCCCTGAGGATTTTTCCGAATCCTGCATCTAAATCGTTTTTTCTGACCGGAGTCCGTGCGGAAGGAGACCTTTTTATTCGCGATGCCATGGGAAGAACGGTAAAAGCCATTGATCTGAAAAACTGGGACAAGGGCCCCATTTCTTTGGATATGTTCTCTCCTGGTTTGTATGAGGTCCAATGGAAAACTGCGGAAGGCAACCAAAAGTCCTCCCGACTTATCGTACAACCCTGATCCGCTTATGCGATTTTTTTGAGGGCAACGGCATTCATGCAATACCTCAAACCTGAGGGCGCCGGGCCATCAGGGAAGACGTGGCCAAGGTGGGCATCGCAGCAATTGCAAAGGGTCTCAACCCGGACCATTCCGAAGGAACTGTCTTTAATGTAAGCAATGGCAGATGTATCTGCTGGTTGGGTAAAAGAAGGCCAGCCGGTTCCGCTGTCGTATTTCGCAGACGCATCGAAAAGGATGGCCTCGCAGCAGGCACAGGCATAAATACCGGGCTCAAACAGCACACACATTTCTGAAGAAAAAGCTCTTTCAGTTCCATGCTGTCTGGTTACATGAAAAGTCTCAGCATCAAGAAGCGATTTCCATTCTTCTCTGGTTTTTTCAACCCTTTTTTGGGGCGCAGGGTTGCTGGTTCGGCAGAATTGAAGGATATCGTTCCAGGTCAGCATTTAAAAATCAGGCTTTAAGGACGCCCATGCCTCTCAAAGTTGGTACAAAGCTAAATTTGGTAAACCAGCCCATTTCACAAGCCACCTGTATTGAATCGCGGATCATTCCATGGTGTTCCAGATCATCAACCAAAACATATCCACCGGGAGCCAGCAACTGACGGGCAATCCACAGGTCAAACAGTTTTCCAAAGTAGGTATGTTCTCCATCGATGTGGATGAAGGAATAAGGTCCGGACAAGGCAAGAGACTTCTGAACCGCACTTGAAGAAGAAAATCCTTCCACCAGAAAAAACGAAAGGTCATGGCCTTCCTGCTGAAGTAGTTTAAAGGTCTGGGAGGCTTTTTCCAAACCCTGAGGAATATAAAGGTTCGGGTCGACGCCAACATAGGATTTCGGACCAAAAACAGCTTTCATAAACACCAGGCCGGAATATCCGGACCGAACCCCAAATTCGAGCAGGGAAGGCCTTGAAAACTCTTTTGAAAGCCCGGAAAATACTTTGAAATAATAGGGATAATAGGTTGGATTGACCAGCCAGTCATCCCCAAGGTCTTTGTCGCCGGGAAGCCAGCAGGGGAAAAACTGACCATTGGTTTGCGAAAAAAGCCGGGTAGATTCAGGGGCATGAATCGGTTCAATGGCTCCTGTCCAATCCAGGGCAGGAGGCAAATCCCCAAGTTTGATCCGGGTGGCATCTGGTTTTACCCTTAATGCTTCGTGTAAGCTTTCCGGAATATCCAGGATAGCGACATCCGATTGGGTCGCACGGATTTTTTTTCCTTGCACCCGACTTAAAAACTTAGGCTCCCTTATCATAGGCACAAAAAAAGGAAGTGTCGGCAATTAAACAGCCATTTTTTTCAAAAACCGCACAACTTGCCAGAAGTTTCACTTTAGGGAGGCATGAATTTCAATGAATAAAAAAATGATATCGAGGGAATCAATTGTCGCTCAACAGGGCCCTATTCATACGGCACTGAAGCTGATTCTGATTATTTTGTGCACCATAGGGTTTGTTGAAAAAAGCAATGCCCAGGCTTTTCCGGATACTTCGGGTGGTCGTTTTCTGCATCCCATTTTTGATTCGGTCGAGGTTGTGCGGGATTTGATTTATGCTTCCTCGGTCAACTTCCAGGGGCAGATTCAGGAACTGCGGATGGATGTTTTTCAGCCTTTTGGAGATACCGCATCGCAAAGGCCCTTGCTGGTTTTGGTACATGGGGGCAGTTTTCTCCAAGGAGCCAGGACAGACATGGAACCCACCTGCCGGTCTTTTGCAAAAAGGGGATATACCACCGCTACCATACAATACCGGCTTGGATACACCAGTTTTTCCCCGCCGGGAGCTGCCCAAACCCTGATCCGTGCCACACAGGATCTGAAAAATGCCATTCGGTTTCTGAGGAAGTCCGTCGGATTGGGGAATCCATACCATTTGCATCCGGAAATGGTTTTTACAGGTGGGGTTTCAGCAGGAGCCATCACTTGTCTGTCAGCAGCTTATATGGACGAGCTCGCAGAGGCACAGTCATTACCTGGACAGCTTATTCCTGATGCCGACAGCTTGAACGATGCACAGGAAATTCCGGGTTTTGATTGGAAATTTCGGGCTGTTGTAAACATTGCCGGAGGTATAGCCGATACCAACTGGATGAATGCCGGTGATTTGCCTGTCATTTCATTTCACGGAACAGCCGATGCCGTGGTTCCCTATGTCAGTGGTTCTTTTGGTGGTGCCTTCTCTATGTTCGGGAGTTTTTCTGTTCACCAGAGGGCGGGCCATTTGGGCAACAGGTCTGAGTTAAGGCCATTTCCCGGCGCAGGCCATGATTATTCAGTGGGGAATCCCTGGGCAGCAGATACTACTGAAAACCGGGTGGCCAGGTTTCTGTTGCCCATATTGACCGGGACCCCAGTGCGTTCAGGGTCGGTTCGGAAAGAAGATCCTTTTGTCTGGTTCATCCACCCTGAAGGGGATCATTGGAAGATTTATTTTGAATCAACTGTTCTAAAATGGAACTGTATAGACCTCCATGGCAGGATTCTTCACGAAGGATTGGCTCCGGACAACGCGATTGTGTTGCCAGAAAGAAGGGGCCTGATCAGCCTAAGGGTCTGGGATGCGAGGGGAAACCCTCATTTTATCCGGGTTTTTGTGCCTTAGTTCGGGACATGACCAACTTCATGAAGATTTTTTAAGGAAAAATCCTTCCAATACACGTTCAAATGCTCAAATTGCCGCCGGATTTGGGATAGGGAAATGTTCCGGGTCCAAGGTTAAAATTCGTCATTACCAACACCAAATTACATATGCTACAAGAGCAGAACTTTACTCTTGCGAGTTCGGTTTCCACAAAGGCGGAACTCGAAAACTGGGTGGCTTATCTGGCCGACCATCTTCAACCAGACCACGTTGAGTGGTGTAATGGCAGCAAGGAAGAATACGACAGGTTATGTGAAGCCCTGGTTGAAAAGGGCACTTTCCACAGACTAAATCCTGCAAAAAGGCCCAACAGCTTTGCCTGTTTTAGTGAGCCCAGCGACGTGGCCCGCGTTGAAGACCGGACCTTTATCTGCAGCAGGGTAAAGGAAGATGCCGGTCCGACCAACAACTGGATGGAGCCTTCGGAAATGAAGAAGCTCCTGAGTGGTTTGCTGGAAGGCGCCATGCGTGGAAGGACACTTTATGTAATTCCTTATTGTATGGGTCCCGTCGGCTCTCCTTTGGCAAGGTATGGTGTGGAGATTACCGATTCGGAATACGTTGTGGTCAATATGTACATCATGACCCGGATGGGAGATGTGGTGATGCCCCATCTTCTTGAAAATGGTTATGTAAAGTGTATCCATACCGTAGGTGCTCCATTGCAAACAGGACAAGCAGATGTGACCTGGCCCAACAATCCCACTGTTAAGTATATTTCTCATTTCCCTGAAGAGCGGCTTATTATTTCCTATGGTAGCGGCTATGGGGGAAATGCCCTTATGGGTAAGAAGTGTTTTGCTTTGCGTATTGCCTCGGTAATGGGCAAAGAGGAAGGCTGGCTGGCAGAGCATATGCTGATTCTGGGCGTTACCTCTCCCCAGGGAGAAAAGACTTACCTGGCAGCTGCTTTCCCAAGTGCCTGCGGTAAAACCAACTTTTCCATGATGATCCCGGCCAAAGGCGTGGACGATTGGAAGGTCACAACTGTTGGGGACGATATTGCCTGGATTCATAAGGGCACAGATGGTCGTTTATACGCCATCAATCCGGAAGCAGGATATTTTGGCGTGGCCCCTGGGACCAACAATAAAACCAATCCCAATGCCATTGAAAGCATTCGGGCCAATACCATTTTTACCAATGTGGCCTTGACGTCCGATGGTGATGTTTGGTGGGAAGGTTTGACCAAAGAAGCTCCGGCTGGTCTTATCGATTGGCATGGAAAACCCTGGGATCCAAACTCAGGGCAGCCGGCCGCTCATCCGAATTCAAGATTTACAGCCCCTGCCATGCAAAACCCATCCATCGATTCTGAGTGGGACAACCCGAATGGCGTACCCATTTCGGCATTTATTTTTGGAGGCAGAAGAAGTACCACGGTACCCTTGGTTTACCAATCTTTCAACTGGAATTTTGGGGTGTATACAGCAGCCACCATGGGCAGCGAAATGACCGCAGCCGCTTTTGGCGAGATCGGAAAGGTCCGCAGAGATCCTTTTGCCATGCTTCCGTTTATGGGATACCATATCGGGGATTACATCAATCATTGGTTGCAGTTTGGCCGCACCTTGCCCAATGCCCCAAGAATTTTTGGTGTCAACTGGTTTCGGAAAGATGCCCAGGGGAACTTTATGTGGCCAGGTTTTGGCGACAACATGAGGGTCCTGAAGTGGATCGTTCAAAGGGTACATGGACAAGCCTCTTCTGTGGAAAGCCCGATTGGATGGATGCCCCGTTATGAAGACATGGATTGGACAGGCATTGAAGGTTTTTCGAAAGAAGATTTTCATAGTCTGATGAAAATTAACCGGGAGACCTGGAAACAGGAACTTCTTGGTCATCAGGAATTGTTTTCGAGAATGTATGACAAGCTGCCCAAGGAATTTCTGTTCATCAGGGAGCTTTTGCTTTCGTCTTTGTGGCGGAGTCCGGAGAACTGGGCTCTGGAGCCGGAAAGACCAGACGATCACCATTGATCCAAAGAGAAAAAAAATCGCCCGGATAACCCCGGGCGATTTTTTTTGGAAACAAGGGTTGTTCCGCAGGCATATGTTATGCCTGAAATCCAATTTGGTCCGCCAAAGGAGGATTATACCCGGATCTTCCGGTAGGACTTCGAAATAGGATTTCTAATTCGGATTTTAGGATAATTGTAAGGTTCCTTGCCTTTTTTTAAAAAAGCCGGCATTCTACCGGCTTCTGATCATTAACAATTTCCGAACCAACTTATCTCGTCACCGCCATCAGCAAATCTGATTGGGTGATGATGTGCACCTGGTTGGTTTCATCGCGCACAAGAAGGGCCTTGTGGTCCTTGTCGATGAGGGACGAAAGCACGTCGATGGTGTTGTCCATACCCACAAATTTAAAAGCAGGTTCCATCACCTCCTTTACCGGCTTGTCTTTTATGCCCGGCTCCTCAATGAGTTTTCCAAGAATGGCGGTATCGCTCAGGCTGCCGACAAACTGATCGCCATCCTTCACAGGAATCTGGGAAATGGCCACGTGGTTCAGGACTTTGATGGCTTCGCCGACAGTGGTTCCTGCATCGACCGTTACCAGTTTGCTTTTCCCGTTTTTAGAAGCAACGATGTCTTTTGCTGTGGCGAACTTCCGGCTTTCGAGGAAGCCATGGTCCTTCATCCATGTATCGTTGTAAATTTTGTTCAGGTATCTGGTGCCGTGATCGGGAAGAATAACCACCATCAAATCACCCTCCTTCAGATTTTTCCGGGCATATTCCAGAGCCCCGAATGAAGCCGAACCGCAGCTCCAGCCTACAAACATGCCTTCTTCTTTGGCAAGTCTGCGGGTCATTACAGCAGCATCTTTGTCGGTCACTTTGATGAATTCGTCAATGAAATCGAAGTCCACATTTTTTGGCAAAATGTCTTCCCCGATGCCTTCTGTCAGATAGGGGTAGATTTCATTTTCATCAAAAATTCCGGTCTCTTTATATTTCTTGAAAACCGATCCGTACGTATCCACCCCAATCACTTTAATGGCCGGGTTTTTACTTTTCAGGAATTTGGAGACACCGCAAATGGTTCCCCCGGTTCCCACACCTGCCACCAGGTGGGTAATTTTTCCATCTGTCTGTTCCCAGATTTCAGGTCCGGTTGTATCGAAATGGGCAGCCGTATTGCTGAGGTTGTCGTATTGGTTGGGATAGAATGAATTCGGGGTTTCGGAAGTAAGGCGACGGGATACCGAATAATAGGAGCGGGGATCGGATGGATCTACGTTGGTGGGGCAAACCACAACGTCGGCACCCATTGCCCGAAGGATGTCGACCTTTTCCTTCGATTGTTTGTCAGAAACCGTAAAAATGCATTTGTATCCCTTGATAACAGCAGCAATAGCCAACCCCATTCCGGTATTTCCCGAAGTTCCTTCAATGATGGTTCCTCCCGGTTTCAGCCGGCCATCTTTTTCCGCATCCTCAACCATGCGGATGGCCATCCGGTCTTTTACTGAATTGCCGGGATTGAGGTATTCAACTTTGGCAGCAATGGTTCCCTTAATACCCTGGTTGATTTTATTGAACCGAACCAGCGGTGTATTTCCGATGGCTTCCAGAATGGAGTTGTGGATTTTCATGTTGTGGTGTATTTCGAAAAGATGGGCAAATATGGGGTTTTGCCATGAAAGGCTACCAAGGGAAAACCAGGTTCGACGGAATTTTCGGGTCGGTTCTCGCTTTTCACTCCGCCATATCGGAAAAATCCTTCCCTAAAATGAAGGGGAATTGGATTGAAGCGGTCTAATTTGCAGCCGAAATTTCAACCATGCGCTGGATCAAAACCCGAAAAGCTGCCATAAATCTGATTACGGCCTATTATTTTCAATTGGCGCTCCTGCTGGGGCTGGGCATCTTTTGTATTTCGGCAGTGAATAAACTGGTCAAACAATTTGATGATTTATTTG
>JBIPNA010000006.1:0-25255 GCA_044375665.1 Catalimonadaceae bacterium | reverse complement strand
GGATTTGAATTTAATGACCAAGACCAAATCAAAAATCCAAGAAGAGTTCAGCGGTGGCTCGAATGGGCGCTAAGCGGTCAGCAGGAAATCGAATCGGAACCCTGGCCATCCGATTGGAGAACAATCATACTGGCTCCGTATTGGGAAAGAGCGGAATTGTATCAAAGAATAAACAATAGGGTTGAAACAATGATGGAGAAGGGTTTGTGGGAAGAAGTGCGGCAACTGCTGCCTTACAAAAACCTCAATGCCCTGCAAACAGTTGGATATCAGGAAATTTTTGAGGCTTTGGAAGGTCGTTCCAGTCGGGTAGATGCCATTGAAAAAATAAAACAACACACCCGAAACTATGCCAAAAGACAAATGACCTGGTTTAAAAAAATGGAAAACATCCTTTGGGTCGACCCCAATAAAGGACCAGATTACGCTGCCTGGTTAACCTGAACTTCCCAGGGAAGGGAGACCGGACCAAAGTCAAGCATGCTTGCAATAAAGCTATAGGGCTTTTCATTGCGCAACTTTTCGTAAGCCATTTGGGTTTCTTTTAACTCCTTGTGCTTCTGGGCAATGCCCAATACTTTCTTGTTGATGCTCAGGAGCAATTCATCCTGAATATGCTTGGATTCTGAGTGCGCATACAATCTTTCGTACGCCTGATTTATCAGTGCAAGTTTATCCCGCAAAGTTTGGGACTCAAGCTTTCCAGAGAGATAGGCACACATATTTTCACAAATACCTTCAAGCTCAGGCACCGAAAGTGTTTCAAGCTCATCTACTTCTGCACGAACCTGCTTTTTCATTTCCTGGATGCCTTCAATCTGGAGAAGCATCTGGTTTTTATAATTTCGGAATGTATGGTAGTTGAGCGCAATCAAGAGGAAGAGCACTCCTGATACCACAACAAAAAATGGAACAAATCCCATGGTCGAAAAAAGTAGTTTAGACGCTCAAAATATCTACCAGCCGAATCAAATCAGGGTGAATAGGCTTCTTTCGGGTAATGGTTTCCTTGAAAGGCGTAAACACAACTTCATTGTTCACAATTCCTGCCATTACATTTTTCCGGCCTTCCATCAAACCTTCCACTGCTGCTACACCCAATCTGGAGCTCAAAATACGGTCAAATGCAGAAGGGGCACCACCTCGTTGTATATGTCCTAATGTGGTAACTTTTATGTCAGCGTAAGGAACGTGTTTTTTTACCCGGTTTGCAACGGCTAAAGCCCCTCCTTCTTCGTCTCCTTCGGCAACAACAATTATGGAAGAGGTTTTAGACCTGTTCCAGCCTCCTTTAAGGGTTTCAATGACTTCCTCAATAGAGGAGTTCGTTTCTGGAACCATTACCAGCTCTGCTCCTCCTCCAATTCCAGATTGAATGGCTATATAGCCAGAGTCTCTCCCCATCACTTCAATGAAAAAGATCCGGTCGTGAGAATCTGCGGTATCCCTGATTTTATCAATGGCATCCAATGCTGTATTTACGGCAGTGTCAAAACCAATTGTATAATCGGTTCCGTACAAATCGTTGTCGATGGTTCCTGGAGCACCTACCGTAGGAATCCCATATTCATTGTAAAAAATGTCCGCACCTGTAAAGGTTCCGTTTCCTCCAATGGCTATAAGACCTTCAATACCAAGAGCGGTGACTTGTTCGAAGGCTTTTTTACGGCCCTCGGGGGTCCGGAATTCTTCACTCCTTGCCGATTTAAGCACCGTTCCGCCCCGCTGTACAGTGTTACTGACAGCCTTGGAATCCAATTTGACGATGTCGCCCTTGATCATTCCATTGTAGCCTCTTCGGATACCATAAATTTCTATGCCATAATACACAGCTGCCCGAACGGCGGCCCGTACGCAAGCGTTCATACCTGGCGAATCACCGCCTGAGGTAAAAATCGCGATTTTTTTCATATAGCTTAATCCTGAAAAAATCAGGAAATACCTGTAATCTTAATTGCAAAGAAAGCCAATCTTATAACCGAACCCAAATCGGTTTGTTTTGTGAGAAGCATGATTTCTAAAGAAAAGCCAAAAAAACAGGAGAATAAAAATTTTCTCAGGTGATTAAACCTTCCTTACTTGCAATCCTTCTTTGAAAAAAATAATCCAGATATGAAAAAAATCTTCATGATAGCCTTAGGATTGCTCTTTGCAGTTTCAGGTGCCATGGCTCAGGAAAAAACAGCCACAGTTAAACCTGCCCCAAATCCCGAAGTTCGTGCTGAGAAATTTACCAAACGCATGACCCGGGAATTAAGTTTGGATGCTGCGCAGCAGGAACGCGTTAAAGGAATCAACCTCGACAGGTTTAAACAACTTTCAGAAGCCAGAGCAACCAATGCCGGCGATAAGAAAGCAGTCCAGCAAAAAGTGAAAGAAATCAACGATCTTTATTTTCAAAATCTGAAAGCAGTTCTGACACCCGAGCAATTCGCCAAGTTTCAGACCCTGAAAGAAGAAATGAAGGAAAAAGCATTTCAGAAGAAAAAAGGATAATCATCTACTTTAATTCTCACAGAAGACCGGCAATTGCCGGTTTTTTATTTTAAGGCACAACTCGAAGCCTGATTTTATGTGACCTGTTATCCTCTAACCAAAACGAAATGAAAACCAACAAACTATTGATTGGATTGACCTGCCTTTTGGCCGTTTCAGTCAATGCCCAAATCAACCTGACCGGTTCATACCGCATTTGTAATTGGAAGGGCAACAAAAAAGCAGCTGCAAGCATCACTTTCGATGACAATTGTCCTGGCCAATTTGACTTTGCCATTCCCCTGCTCCGCTCCCGTAATTTCAAATCAACTTTTTTTATCATAACAGCTGGAAGCCAATGTGGTCTGGTTGATTGGTTGAGGGTTGATTCTGCCCATCAGGAAGGCCATGAAATCGGATCCCATTCCCTGACACACCTCAACATGACCAATTCGGATTCTTTAACCATCGAAACTGAATTGGGACAAGCTTACCAAACACTCCGGGAACGCTATTATCCTGAAAATTGGAAAATGACTATTGCTTACCCATTTGGCAGAGGCGGTGGAAGCTCGGCTCAGGATAAACGCATCAGGCGGATTGGATCAAAATACTATTATGCCGGACGATCTGCTGGTGTTGGTCCTTCAGGCTTTACGGGATACAATGACTACACAAATCCTTTTTACACAGACTTTTACCTTCAAATCGGCACCTATGTCATGGGGCCGGGCAATCTTCCAACCGGACCTCAGCTATCAAACATTCTGGACAACACAAAAACTGCAGGTGGTTGGTTTACCGGATTGTATCATGGAATTGAAACCAATGGCTTCAACAGCGTTCCTGCTTTGGTTTTTGCCGAGCACCTCGACAGTATGAAAGCCAGAGAGACTGATTTATGGATCGCCCCATTTGGAAAAGTGGCTCAATATCACGCTGAAAAAAGAGGAGATCCAAAACTTGCGCTGCTTTCTTTTCAGCCCGATCCGGCACTACCCGGAAGCTTCTGGTACACTTACCAATTGCAAGATACATTAACAGGACCTTGGTTTCAGGAGCCACTAACCATTCGCTTAGGACGACTTCTTTCCTTGCCTGAAGCCCAAATAGATTCCAATGCCGTCTGGACATCTGGAGGACCATTCAACTTTTCTGTCTCGGGAAACCCGGCAACGGACACCGTGCAGTTTGATCTTGCCCCTGGCGATACCGTCCGGATGCATATCCGATTGTTTACATCCATCAAAGATTTGAGAGAAGGAAGTGTGGCTTCCCTTTTTCCCAACCCTGGAAATGGACCACTTAAATTGGTGCTTCCTGCCGGAATGGAATTTCAGGATCCTAAAATTCAGGATCTTTCTGGCAGGATTGTAGCGGGAGTTGATGCCAGAAAAATCAGCGATTCAGTTTGGGAAATCGATCCTAAGGGCCTTACTGCGTCGGGACAGTATTTTCTTGTGTTCGGAAATGGGAAAGGAAAAATAAAAATCCCGTTTGTCCGGAAATAGGGTTGTTCAACTTCCTACCTTTTGAGCAGGAAAACCAAAAACCCGCGTATTGGCAGGAACATCGGCCAGAACCACTGATCCAGCCCCAACTGAAGCATTTTTTCCGATGCTAATACCTTCAATTAAGGTAACTCCTGCGCCAATAAAGGCTCCGTCACCAATTTTGGTTCCTTCGCCCACATGGGTTCCGGCTCCAAGCTCAACCCTGTCTCCTACTTTGGCATCGGGTCCCAAAACAACATTTGGATGTAAAAGTGATCCGTTACCCAATTCGGAAAATGGCGCAATCCTGCAACCAGCCGAGATCAGGTTCCCATGCCCCAAAGCAGCAAGGGTAGAAACACTGGAATCCCGGTGAATGGCATTAACAGGTGCAAGATGCCGCCTTTCGCGAATCTGATCATCCAGGTATTTTCTTTCCTTAGGGTTTGAAACGGCCACAAAAACATCGCATTTCTTTCCAATCAATTTCCAATATCCATCGTCTTCCGCTGCACCAAGGATGGGAATTTCACCTATGGTTTGATTGTGTAATGCTGTGTTGTCGTCTAAAAAACCATAAACGACTACATCGTTGGAAAGGAAAGCATCCAGGGCAAGCTTACCAAGGCTACCGGCTCCAAGAATTAAAACTGGATTCATTTGAGGAAAAGAAGTGCAAAGCTACGTGGTAACTGCTACCAACGAAAAAAATGACAAGGAAGGTTTGACAAGGCCGACAGGTCCTTTTCTACCATTGCTTAAACTGAACCGGGACTTTAACCATGCTCTCAAATGCATATCCCATTTTTACTGCCGGGCGCCATCTGGGCATGGTTTTTACGCACTCAAGGGTTGCTTCATTGCACTCCACATCAAATCCTGAAATCAAACGGACATCCCCAATTTCACCATTTTCTTTGACCACAAATGTCACCTCAACAATGCCCTCTTTTTTGGCCTGTTCAGATGTTTTCGGATACTTTATGTGGTCTTTGAAATAGCGAAACAGCTCATAATAACCTCCCCTGAAAGCAGCATCATGCTCCATTAGTTCAGTTAAAATCTGAATCTCTGAGGATTTAAGCCGCTCCCCTTTAACATTAACAAACTCAAAGCGCTTCTTGCCTTTCCGCAGAACCCCCTGAACAACCTTCCCGCCTCCATAATACTTCCAGGTGACTTCTTTTTTTCCACGGGAAGGTTCCAGTTCTAAGATGGTTTTGTTCTTCTGATAATAGGTTTGTTTTCCTACAGGCTTGTCGTCGTCATAAAAACAGGAAAGGACAAGAGAAAGATTGTTGTCCCAGTACTTCCAAAGTCCTTGCTTCCGTCCTAAGGTATCGGTCCTGTTTATGGTATCTCCATTGACAACCTCAAAAGTCTGGCCATATAGCGGCCCGGAATAGCATATCATTAATGCAATAAATGTCAGCAAAAGAAAAGAATGATATAGCCGCATGAACCAGGTGTACCGGACAAAAATATCAAATCTGCTTTAATTCTTTACAAAACCGGAAGGAAACCCCAATCGGAATTCAACCAGATCCTGTAATATTTGCCCGGAAAAAGACCTTTATACACCAAAACATGTATCGCTCCTACATTGCCGGGACTGGGCATTATGCACCGTCCAGAATTGTAACCAATGCAGATCTGTCTGAATTGATGGACACTACAGATGCCTGGATTCGAGAGCGGACAGGAATTCAGGAGCGGCGTTGGTATGTACCTGGTGAAGATACGGTCTCGGGGATGGCGGCAAAAGCCTGTACAATGGCACTTGCAAATGCCGGCATAGACAAAAATGATGTTGATTTTATTGTTTTTGCCACCATTACGCCCGATTACTATTTTCCTGGCTCCGGCGTATTGCTCCAAAGAGACCTTGGCCTGGGTCCTGTCCCTGCCCTTGATATCCGGAATCAGTGCACAGGCTTTGTATATGCAGTATCTGTTGCAGACCAGTTCATCCGGACCGGGATGTATGAGAATGTTCTGGTTGTGGGTGCCGAAATCCAATCATCAGCCTTGGATATCAGTACTGAGGGCAGATCAATGGCCGTTATTTTTGGTGATGGTGCAGGGGCGGTCTTAATGAAAAGGTGTAATGATGAGGGCAGAGGTTTAATAGACAGTCTTCTTTATTCTGATGGGCAGCATGCTGAAGAGCTGATTCTTAAAGACCCCGGCAGCAGTCGTCCCTGGCGTCAATTGGCAGATCTAGCTTTGCATCCTGAAGAAACGAGACCCTATATGAATGGCAACCAGGTATTTAAACATGCAGTTCACCGATTCCCGGAAGTGACCCTTGAAATTCTCAAAAAAAATAACCTGAATAAAACTGACCTGGATTTATTGATTCCACATCAGGCAAACCTCAGAATTACCAATTATATCAGGGAACAACTGGGTTTACCTGAGGAAAAAGTGGTTTCCAATATTCACAAGTACGGAAATACTACTGCCGCATCCATCCCAATTGCCTTGAGTGAGGCTGTATCTGAAGGTCGGCTTAAACCGGGAAACCTGATTTGCCTAACCGCATTCGGATCAGGATTTACCTGGGGAGCTAATCTGCTCCGGTGGTAGCTTACTTCGTCCCGATTTTTTCAGGAAATCTGGAGAAGGAAAGAAAAAACCTGGCTCCCAGATCGACCGTCGTAAAGCTATGTTCATTGAAAAAAGTCTGGTTTGAAACTCCAGCTTTCAGGGAAGCCTTGCCATATCCTTTTTGCCAAATGTCATAAAGGACCTGTAACTGCACCTGAGTTCTTGGCCGGACGTTGTTTGAAGTAAATCGTTGGGTTAACTCTCCCGATGCTTCAATCCGGGTCCTTCGGAATGGCAAAAATTCAAGGCCCATTCCATATTGAAAATAAGAATCCCTTGTGTTTTGCAAAGTTAAATTCCCCATTCCAAGACGCCATTTTGCTTTGGGTAAATTTAAAATGTTGAACCAGGCCAACACATCCAAAGTCTGAAATTCAGTAGTTGGATCGTTCAGAATGGTTTGCCTTACATCTACCGAAAGCCATCCAAGGTGAAGTCTGCCCTGGGCCTGTAGCCGGGTAAAATCGCTCATTCCATAGCCTCCATGAACATTTGTTTCAAGGCCGAACAAGTTATTTTCTTCCTGGTTACGACGGATAAGCCTTCCCTCCTCTTTTACAAGTAAAACTATAGCCTGGCCTGCGTAAATGAAAGTTTCAATCAGAAAGAAAGCGCTTCCGAGATCTCCATTGCTGCTGTAACTTCCTCCTGAACCCGAATTCCCTCCATTTGAGCGGCCAGAATTTGACTTTGCTGCTTTATCAAGATCCTTTACTGGCTGAGCTACCAAAGGCAAATGCGTCAGACAAAAAAGTCCGAAAAAAATTAATGCGCTACTTTTCGTCATATCTATAACCCAAAGTTCGCCTAAAGCTACAATAGCCCGACTTAATTTCAGTGGTTAAGACGTTGTATCTGAAAAATTCAACAGAAATCAGGTCAGTTTTTGGATAGGTTCAGATTCTGAATCTTCCTGAGACTTTCCTTTTCCTGTCACTTCCATATAAACGGTAAACCCAAGTAAAAGAAGGACTGCAATGGAACTAAAAAGGGAAATACGATTCCCCTGGATGAAGGAATCCGGTTGAAAGCGGAATTCTATCTTGTGCTTACCTGCCGGGACTTCCAATGCACGCAGAACATAATTGGCCCTCAGGACAGGTGCTTCCTTTCCATCTATGGTGGCCTTCCATCCTTCGGCATAATAAATCTCTGAAAACACAAGGAAGCCATCCCCTGGGTTTTCTACATCATAGGAAAGATAGTTTCCCCTGGCCTCCGTTAAAACTGCCTTTCCACCACCTGAAAAAGAGGTTTTGGCGACTTTAAATTTGGTTTGATCTACCAGAGCTGTGTTTGACGGATCAAAATTCCGGGTTGCAGCCATTTCCTGATCCGGATTAGAAACCAATTGAACAGTTTGCACAAACCATGCGTTTCCAAGGGCAAAAGGGTTTACAAGGACTCCACTGGCTTCTTCATTTGCTTTTAAGTAACGGGTATTGAGCATATTGAGAATCCTTTGATTCCGAAGAAAATCAAGATTAGGGGCTCCGGATCTGAGGTTTGTAGTCACATCCTGGATTTCTGAAGTCAGGTCGTTTTCAATCAGGTCCTGATAACGACGAATTTTAACCGGGCTATATCCACCAATAGACTTATGAAAATAAGATGTCTTAGACTCGTTGAAAGGGTCATTGAGATTTAGGACCCTGTTATTCAACCCAGGGTTCTGTAAAATAGCCTGATCCGCAGCGGAGGGCTGAAACTGATCTGTCCAGAAGGATTTCTCAAAGTTCTCTTTATTAAGATACCTCTGATCTACCATCCATAAATCAATAAACCCCAGAAAGGCTACTGCTATGGTTCCGTAAAGAGGTTTAATCCAGTTCCTTGTGATGGCAAAGACCGCTGCGAAAGCAAGAAGAACAAAGAAAAATGATCTGAAAGCATCGGCACTTAACATATTCTGGCGGTCTTCATACAGAGCCGACATGATTTTATTTGTCACTTCCTGAGGATATCCGGCCCCTGTAATTTGTTTGTCATTTGGTGTTTGAAACTCTCCCGCCATGTCTGGAATAGCCCAGAAAAGGAGACAAACTCCACACAGGATGCCACCGGCATACAGAACTTTTTTACCGATGTCGGGAACTTTTGATGCTTCAAACAGACGGGCTAAGGCGAGGGCGGCCAGAGCGGGCATAGCAAATTGTGCAATGAAAATAGCCATTGTTACCGCCCGAAACTTGTTGTATCCAGGAAAGTGATCGAAGAGAAAGTAATTCAATTCTTCAAAGTTCCTTCCCCAGGTCAACACAATAGACAGCACAGTGGCTGCCAGCATCCACCATTTGTATCGTTTATCCACGATGAACAATCCCAGTATGAAAAGAAAACAAACCACAGCTCCGGCATATACCGGACCTGAAGTAAAAGGCTGGTCACCCCAGTAATAGGGAAACTGGCCGACTTCCTGATTTGCAGATGCAAAAAAATCGGCTACTGCAGATTTTTTGGGCACCGTTTCAGAACTACTGCCGCCATAAAAGTGGGGGATCAGAAGGGTAAATGTTTCCATTTTGGAATTGCTCCAGCTGAAAACATAGTCGCGGTTAAGGCCCCCATCCTTAGGCTTATTGGCATCTTTAATCGTCAATTCCGGCTTCCCACGCATGGAATACGGCGAATATTCCAGGAGGGTCATCAATCGTCCTGCATTGGTAGCCACCCCAAGACCAGCGCCCAAAATAAGGGCAAGCGCAGCAATAGAAAATTGCTTGATTTTCCCTGAAAGCACCGCAAGAACAAATTCCGAGATGCCATACAGTGCAATGATAAACCCGAGATAATATGAAATCTGATAATGCCCAGACCGGATTTGCATAGCTGTCCCAAGGGCTGCCAGGGTTAGCCCAAGCAACCACCTGCCCCGAAAAGCATACACCATCCCGGCCAAAACCAAAGGTGCAAGTGTCATGGCTCTGACCTTTGAATTATGTCCGGCTTCAATAGAAACAATGGTAAAGCTGAACAGGGTAAAGGCAAGAGCTCCGAAAGCCGCAGCCACCGGATGCATCCGAAGGGATAAACCGAAAATGTAAAAACAGATCAGCGAAACAAAAACAATTGAAATCGGGTAGGGCAAAACCCATCTGCTGGAATTTTCAAGATACTCCAATATCTCACCGTCATACAAAACAGAAATTGTATAAGCTGGCATTCCGCCAAACATAGCATTGGTCCATAAAGGCTCTTCCTTGTACTTAGCCCGGTGTTCTGAAATCTCCTGGGCATTTCCTGTCCAGGTAACGGCATCCCCTTGTTTCAGAGATTTTCCCTTGAAAACAGCAGGCGAAAAGTAAACAGCCGTGACCAGCCAAAACAAAAACAAAACCAGCAAATGGGGCAGAAACTGCTTTTTGAAATCGAAATTCATGAAAAACTTAATTCTTGAGGGCTCAAAGAAAGGGAGTTTGGCCGTCTAATAAAACCCTGCTGTGTTTCTTCCATTCCAGGCCATAGAAAAAATGAAACGGGCTTCCCGTCCAAAAAGAGCATTTCCTGGACGACCCTAAAACGGAAGATAAAAAAGAAGGTTGGGTAGATTATTTAAAGATAGAAAAGCAAATTGCCGTCCCATCCCATCCTTTCAATCATCATGCCTTGCAAACCCATACTTCTTAAATCCTTATTTTTCCTCTTAACAGGCGTACTGGGTATGGCTTGCAAAAAAAATCAGACAGAAGAACCTTTTTCCCGCGAAAATACTTTGGCCCGGCTGGGCAAGGGCCTTGAGATGCAAGCTGAAACACGGATACTTCCGGAAGCATCAGCGGATGTATGGTTTGTTTTTAATTCTGGTTGTCTTTTGAATGTTGAAAATCTGGAATTGGTGAATGCATCCGGAGCAGTCATGCCCAAACCTTATGCCATCAGCGTACTTCCGGTTTTCAGAACAGGCGAAATGATCCGCCAGCAAAGCACTACAATGGGACCTTCAGGCATGTTCATTTCCGGAGGAGGGTTTTCAATCCGGTTTGAATCAGGGGGTTTACCATGCAAACCCAATACAGAAAATGGTGCATTTCAGTTTTATTTACCTGCCAACAGCCCATCAGCAAGAGCCCAGAATTTTCAGGTATGGAACCCCATATTTTTAAGTGCTTCGGCGGAGCCCAAGGTGCCTTTTTGGGTACCAGCATTTGACAAGGAGCTTAATAAACAGCGTATTTCATCCTCTGATTTTTTTAACGGCAAATGGTATCAGTCCGTTTTTATTCAGGATTCAGGCTCTTTTTCTTTGGGATTAAAATATCCGGACTCCGGTCAAAAAACCGAAGTTCAGGTGAAAGTGCCGGAAAAATTCGGGTTGGAGAACAGCATTTGCTATGCCATATTCCCAAATCTGAATGCAGCAGTCAGGTTGTATGGTTTTGATGCAACTTCAAATATGTTTCATTCAGCCGGCTACGGCCTACCCGCATCCACAGCTTGTACTTTTATTTGCATCGGATTGATCGGTGAAAACTGGTATTGGGGAAGCACACCTGGCTCAACTTCCAATACCGGGGCAAGCCTGGAAATGCAAATGAGAACCCGGGAGGCTATCCTGGAGTCCTTAACGGTACTTTAATGTTTAGTCCTCCAAACCAGAGTTTCCGGTTCCTTTTTCAGCATTGTGCATAGCATGAACCTCAAGTTCGCTATACCACTCCATTCCAAATTTTCTGACCAAAGCTTCCTTTAAGAACCGAAAAACCGGCACACCCAGTTTGCTCCCAAGTGCACAGGCTGGCTGACAAATATACCAGCGATGGTAGTTGACCGCTGTAAATTCTGCATATTCTTTAACCCTGATGGGATACAAATGACAGGAAATGGGCTTTCGAAACTGGGTTTTGCCGGCTTCCCAGGCTTTTTCTATTCCGCATTGAAGAACTCCCTTGTCGTCATAAAAGGAGTAGGAACAAGATAAGTCGGCGTTTAATGGAGTGCAGGGCTCCCCCTCCTGATCACGTACCCATGTTCCCTGGTCAGCAATGGAAGCAACCCCCTCTTTGGAAAGGAAAGGAGTAATGAGGGGCAATTCGGCTTCCAGAATGTCACATTCTTCTACACTTAATGGAGCTCCTGCGTCCCCTTCTATGCAACAAGCTGCCTTACATTTTTCAATATGACAAACAAAGCGCTCTGTCAGCACTTCTTCAGAGACTATTGTTTTTCCGATGGCTATCATGAAAAAGAGGCTATCAGGTCCTGGGCTGTTTTAAGTGCAGCCGGTGAAGGTGTATCGCCCGAAATCATTTTTGCAATTTCTTCAAGGTGTTCCTTTTCATCCAGCAACCGGACTGAAGTTTGGGTGGTGTCTTCATCCAGAATCTTATAGACAAACCAATGCGCTTGCGCCCTTGAAGCCATTTGAGGAGAATGGGTTATGGCCATAACCTGATGACGATCTGACAATTCCCGGATAATTCGTCCCACTTTCATAGCCACCTCGCCGGAAATCCCTGTATCGATTTCATCAAAAATCAGTGAAGGCATTTCTGCCCTTTTCGCCATAAGGCATTTCAAGGCCAGCATGAGTCGGGAAAACTCCCCACCTGAAGCAGACTGTCGCAATTCTGAAAGCGCAAGGCCAGGGTTGGCTGAAAATAAAAACCTTATCTTGTCCAGTCCTGAAGGCCCTGGGTCTGATGCTATAATTTCAATTTCAAATCTTGCTTTAGGCATGCCCATGTCTTGCAAAAGCCCTACCAGGGTTGCCGAAATTAACTCAACCTTGCCGACCCTGGCAGTATGAAGTTCTGTTCCTGTTTTTTGTAGGGAACTAAAGCATGATTTTAGTTCAGATTGCGCCAACAGGATATGATCGTCCAGATGCGTATAGTCGTCCAGTTCCTTACGAAGACCTTCTCTCAATTCAACCAGTTGATTTACAGAATCTTTCCTGTGCTTTTTCTGAAGGGTATATAATGTTGAAAGCCTTTCTTCCAAAGCCTGCATGCGTAAAGGGTCAAGCGAAAGCTTCCCATTTTGTTCTTCCAGGCCTGAAGCCAGGTCACGAAGTTCCAACCATACACTTTTCATTCTTGCAGCATCTGCGGCAAACTCAGGGCTGAAAGTTCCCAGCTTTTCAAGAGTTGCTGTTAGTATTTTTAAAGTCGCATTTAAGCTACCCTGTCCTTCAAGGGTATCCACGATAAAGTGAAGCCTGGATTTAATTTCTTCCCCATTTCGACTGAGCGCAATTTCATTTTCAAGCAACTCCTGCTCCCCTGGTTTTAACGCGGCCTCTTCAAGTTCATTGAAAAGAAAAGATTGATAGGAAAAAGCTGCCGCCTCAGTATCCCTTCGGTCTTCTAATTTTTTAAGCTTTTCAGCTGCAGCCCTCCAGGATGCATATTCTTGTTGGTACCGCAGACGGGTGGGCGTTGTCCCAGCCAGCAAATCCAGGGTTTTAATCTGAGTTTCAGCACGACCCAGGTCTAATGTATCCTGCTGACCATGGATATCAAACAATTGACCAGCCACCTGCCGAAGAATTTCTAAAGTAGCAGGAGAATCGTTGATAAAAGCTCTGCTTTTCCCTCCAGGCAGGATTTCTCTTCGGACAATTATTTCCTGGGCCGGATCGAGATCTACGTTTTCAGGTAAATCTTGGTTTTCGAAAGTTATCCCGGAAAACCAGGCTTCAACTATACACTTTCGATCAGGATTCCGAAGGGATTTTGCATCAGCCCGGTTCCCAGAAAGCAGACCCAATGCATCCATCAAAATGGATTTTCCTGCACCTGTTTCACCAGTCACAATATTAAGTCCAGGGTGAAACCTAAGTTCCAGGTGGTCAATCAAAATGTAGTTGGAGATGGTTAGCTGTGCAATCATATCGGATTTCGGAGCGTAAAAATGGAGCTATTCCCGATTGTCATCTTGCTTTTTTGTTGATTTTGCTTTTGGAGGCTTTCCCTCGATACAAACCACATATTCTCCTTTCGGAGGTTTTATTTTAGTTGCCTCAAGCAATTCCAGGGCAGTTCCGCGGATGGTTTCTTCAAACTTTTTGGTCAGTTCTCTGGATAAAGAAATCCTTCTTTCTGCAAAACCAAGGGCACAAACTTCTTCAAGCAGCCTCTGAATGCGGTGAGGAGATTCATAAAGAATTGTTGTGGCCTCCGATTCCAGCACAACTTTCAACCTGGTTTGGCGACCCTTTTTCTGGGGGAGAAACCCTTCAAAACAAAACCGGTCGGTGGAGAATCCAGAATTTACAAGCGCCGGTACAAAAGCAGTAGGCCCGGGGAGACATTCTACATGCAATTGGAACTTAAGGGCTTCTCTGACCAAAAGAAAACCTGGATCAGAAATGGCAGGTGTCCCTGCATCGGAAACGAGGGCAATGGTTTTTCCTTCCTGAAGCTGGTGAAGAAATGACTTGAGTTTTTGGTGCTCATTATGAATATGAAAGCTGGCCAGAGGTTTCCTGATATCGAAATGCTTCAAAAGAATGCCTGTTGTCCGGGTATCTTCTGCAAGAATGAGATCGGCTTCTTTTAATACCCTCAGGGCACGGAGGGTAATGTCTTCCAGATTTCCGATTGGGGTTGGAACAAGAATAAGCATTTTGATGTTGTAAGACAGTTGGCAAAAAGCGAAATAAGAACTCAACCTTTTTCTTTTTTAAAAAAATTGTGAATTCAGAAAACCACCGTAGGTTTGCGACTGATTTTTAAATAAGAATGATTCTGATTTGGAAAACTTCAAAGAAATATTGGCGGAACACAAATTAAAGGCCTCCAGTGCACGCCTTTTACTTCTTGAAAAATTAAAGCTGCCTCAAGCCCACTATACTGCTGAAGAACTGTTTCAAAGTCTCAAAATGGCTCTCCCGGGATTATCCCTTGCTACGGTGTATAAAAACCTGGAAGATCTCAAAGAAGCAGGTATTTTAAGGATGGTAACCCTTCCTAATCAGGTCCGGCAATATGAATGGGAACGGGGAGATCATGTACATTTAATTGAAGGTCAACAGGTTACTGATCTTGAGGACCCACAACTTTTTGCTTCTATCCGGGATAATATCCTTCAGCATCTTGGCCTCGATTTTGAGGTTAACTCCATCGATATTCAAATTTTTGGCCAGAAGAAACCGAAATGAGTACCCTTAAACATGGCCTGGACGGCAAAACATTGCTGGAACTGGTAAATAGTCTTTCACTATTGCTGGCTGATGAAATCATATTACAGGCAAAAACCAGAGCTTTTCACTGGAACGTGAAAGGGATGGCTTTTTCTGCACTCCATTCATTTTTTGGAGATCAGTACGACATCCTGGATGGACAGATTGATGAAATTGCCGAGAGAATCCGTCAGCTTGGTCATGATGCCCCAAATTCAATTTCCGAGCTATTAAAAATCAGCCGGTTAAAAGAAAATCAGGAAAAAACCGATGCCGCCGGAATGGTGCAAATGCTGGCCGATGACCATGCCGCCTTAATCAGACAACTTCGCTCCGATATAAAAGAAGCCGGAGCGGCAGGTGATGATGGAACAGCAGATTTTCTGACCGGTCTTCTCGAAAGCCATGAGAAAATGGCCTGGATGCTTCTTGCACACTTATCTTAATCATTCAATAACAAGAACAAATAAATTTTTCATTCATGAGCATTGTGCTAAAAAAAGCCCCCTCTTTTTCTGCCGGGGCTGTAATTAACGGTGACGAGATCGTCAACAACTTTTCCCTGGATCAATTTCTGGGAAAGAAATATGTGGTATTTTTCTTTTATCCGAAAGATTTCACGTATGTGTGTCCGACAGAAATTCTGGCTTTCCAGGAAAAACTGGTTGAATTTGAAAGCAGAGATGTGGCTGTGATTGGTTGTTCCACCGACACCCCTGAAACCCATCTGGCCTGGCTTATGACTCCCCGGAAAAATGGAGGAATAGAGGGTGTAACCTACCCTCTGGTAGCAGATACAGCAAAAACCATTGCCTCCAACTTTGGAGTTCTGGGTGGTGAATATGGCTATAACGAAGAAGGAGAAATGATTTTTGAAGGAGCTCCAACCGCACTTCGTGGCACATTCCTTATCGACAAAAGCGGAATAGTACGTCATTGTATCATCAACGATATCCCTCTGGGCAGAAATATCGATGACACTTTGCGTCTTGTAAAGGCACTTCAATACACGGAGAAATATGGCGAAGTATGCCCTGCAAACTGGGAAGAAGGTAAAGATACCATGAAAGAATCCCGGGAAAGTGTAGCTGAATATTTAGCCAGCCACTAATCCAATTCTAAATCAATCTAAAAGGGCTACCCGGCGAGGGTAGCCCTTTTGCTTTCCTGGCCTTGACAAAAGAAAAAATCAAATAAAAAAACCCTGCCAATGACAGGGTCCTTCCGGGTTGAGCGCAGTTGTGAAATATTATAACTTACTGAAAACCAGTTTTTTTGATTGCCGTCTCCACTTAGACCTATCCTTGATATGGTAAACTCCAGGAGGTAATGCGCCCACATCCAAAACCCAGGTATCGGACTGGGACCCTTTCTGAGGGGAGATTGAACCATACTGCTTACCCTGGGTGTCGAAAATATCAACTTGCCCCATCCCGTCAGGAGACAGGATGGTTATATACCTGTCTGTCGAAGTTGGATATAATTTCAAATCTGAATCATCAGTTAACGGCAGATTCGACGTAGTCGAATTCTTGGTATGTAAACAAGTCCACTTCACCTCCCAGTTTCCATCTGAAAAGGTAGAGTCTGCAGTAATGGAGAATACCAATGGGAATCCTGACCCATCATTGGCAAACCAGTTCCATGTGGTCGTCCTGATTTCCGATTGGCTTTCCACTTCCGGGAAACCTGGCAGGGACATGAGGGTAGAGTCAATCTGGAGATCACGCGAAACAAGTCGGATGACAGAAGGGTAAGTAATTCCAGGCAGCTGTAAACTTCCGGAAGCATCACACTCTACCCTTGACTGCCCGGAGCTGCGGATGTTCATCTCAAAACCTCCTTCAGAAAACGCAAAGGAACTTTTGTAGAGATCCTGGAAAGATTGTCCTAAATTGATGCTGGCCGGCAGAAATCTCTTCGGGTCGGAGTAAACCATTTCTTTTACCTGTCCATTTTCTTCCACAGCCAACCCAATTTGTTCCAGGTGACCATTTTGATTGTCAAAGATCTGGAAAGCTGCCCCGGAATCTGTGGACACCTTCATGGCAACAACTGCATCAGGAAAAGAAGGAAAAATGTTTGCAGCAGAAACAAATGACAATTGGTTCGAATGCCCGGTTTGGACCAGGTTTGAAAAATCCCATACCAGACCCATTCCACCTGTCGGGACAAATCCTTCAGGCACTTCCACTTCAACACTTTGTTTTGAAGAGCCCGGGATAAAATACGAGGATTGAAACTGGGCGAAAACCGATCCGGTAAAGGCAAGACAAACAATGAGCAATGCTTTTTTCATACTTTATATTTTTTGTTGGGTCAAAATTGAAATCCGCGTTCTGCCCGGAAAACAAGGTCTTGAACCAACCGGGATTTCTTTTGTCTGAAACCGACACAAATGGCCTGGATAGGATGAAAGGGTTTGAAATGTGGCCGAAGGGAATATGAGGAGATGAAAGTGTCCCAAAGGGCCGGAATCTCTCCGGGGCTATTCCTTCATTTGCAAAATTTTTCCGTTCTTGCCTTTGTTATGGAACAATTTCCCTCCATTGAGCATTTGGTTAAAGAAAACCGCCATTTGGCAGAAATGCTCCACAAGCTTGGTATTCGATTTTATCAGGATGCCGAAAAAACATTGGACCAGGTTTGCCGGGACAAAGGAATTGATCCGGGAAAAGTACTTCAGCACTTCGAACTTCTAAGAAAAAGCCAGGATTTTGACCTGGCACAGTTGGCGCATTACCCCATCGAAATCCTGATCAGTCTGTTGAGGCACAGCCACCAGATGTTCATCAAACAAAAGCTTCCTTTCCTGTACGAAACCATTCGGGAAATGGATGAGACCAAATTCTTCAATCCGGATTTAGCAAGGGACCTGAAAATGGTCTTTCCTATTTTTGCTGAAGACTTTATCCGCCACATTTATGAGGAGGAGGATACCCTTTTTGAATACATTTCTTTCCTGCTGGAAAACACCCGAAGCATCAGGCATCCCGGTAAATTGTTCTTCATGATTCGTACCAGGGGGATTCAAACTTTCTCCATTCACCACGAAGCCCACGACAATGAAATGAATGGCATCCGGTCCCTGACAGAAAATTATCAGCTCCCCGCTGATGTAGACCTGTTTACCTTCATTCTATTCCGGGAACTTGAAGATTTTGAGAACCAGCTCAGACAACATGCCATCATCGAAAACCATCTTTTATTTCCAAAAGCCCTGCGTCTTGAAAACGAAGTAAGGTGGAGGCTGGACCAAATCGGATACCAAAGCTGATGGGGGTAATTCTGGCCCTGGATGTAGGTGGAAAACGAACCGGCATTGCCATTTCAGACGATTCAGAAACCTTTGCTTTTCCTTTGCATACTGTTGAAACCCGGGTCCTTATTCCGGAATTGAAAAAACTTCAAATTGAAAGAGGCTGGACCGAAATCGTCATGGGAATGCCGGTGAATCTTAAAAATGAAGCAACAGATGGTACCAAAATTGCAATACAGGTAAAGGCCTCAATCAACAAGTTTTTTCCTGATATCCATGTTTTCACCGTTGATGAACGTTTTACATCCTCTATGGCCAAAAAGTCGCTTTTGGACGGGGGGATGAAAAAAAGCGATCGTAGGCAAAAGGAAAATACGGATAAAGTCAGTGCAACCTTAATATTGCAATCCTATCTGGAACAAAAATTGAGGTTCGGATTGCCCACCGGAACCAATACTAACACGAATGGCATTTAACTTTTTACGTCCGGAAAATAAACGGGATGTTTTCCTTCATCTACTGATTGTGCTCCTCTCCGGTGCAATCCTGGTGGTTGGGTTTTTCAATGTGTACCTACCTTACACCACGCACCATGGGGAGACCATTACTGTCCCCAACCTTCAGGGAATGCATAAAGATCAATTGGAAGAATTTCTGGGGGATCGTGATCTGGATTTTCAAATTGACGACAGTACCTATCACTCCGGCGCTCAACCCTTCCTTGTTTTTCAGCAATATCCATTGCCAGGATCAAAAGTTAAGCAGAACCGTAAAATTTATGTTTCAATCAACGCGAAAAATCCTCCCCTGGTAAAAATGCCAAACCTTTTGAGCCGTTCATTTTTAAATGCCCAAAGGGAATTGGAAAACAGTGGATTGATTTTAGGCGAGACTAAGTTGGTTCCTGACTTACAATTTAATGCGGTTCTAAATCAGCAGTTTAATGGCCGGGATATTGCCGCAGGAACAGAAATTCCAAAAGGAAGTAAAATTGATTTGTCCATAGGTGATGGATTGAGCAACAGGGAACTTGATGTACCTGATGTTACGGGAATGCCATTGGATGAAGCCATTACAGTCCTGGTTGGATCGGGATTGCAAAAAGGAACAGTTATTGAGGAAAAAAAAGATGGAGTTCCGTTTCAAACCGTTTTACGACAAAAGCCGGAAGCCAAAACAAAGATTCGGGAGGGAGATATCGTTGATCTCTGGATTTCCGGAACGGCTACAAATCCGGAGTAAAGCACACTTATGAAGACAATCAGCTCGCTACGGTTTCTTTTTCTGTTTTTTTATTTTGTTTGCTTCTGGAGTTTCCCTTCCCTGAGGGCTCAGGTTTATACAGATATTTTAAGGCTCAACCCTGTTCAATACGACCATTTCAGGTTTAAAGAAGGCCCGTTGGCCAAACGGAGTTTCCTTCAGAAAACAACTTCAAACGATACTCTTGGAATTCCATTTTTTGATGATTTTTCTGGAAAAAATCTCTCCTGGGCACCTTCAAACTTCGCCTTTGGGGTACCGATCCGAAGTATTCGGCTAAACGGAGCCGGAAGCGCTGTCGCTTTTGGAGGTCAAAATGTGGTTCTTCAAACCACCAATCAGGGCAGTAGTTGGGGACCTGTCTCCACTACAGGATATGGGGACATTCTGGATGTATCGTATCCCGATAACGCTGCAATTTGGGCATGTGGCACAGCCGGTTATATCGGATTTTCAAACGACAATGGCCAAAACTGGACTCAGGTAGCTCCACCCCAAACTGTCGGAAAGCGATTCCCCGGAATTGCATTTATATCTGCATCAACCGGCTTGATCCTGGACTCTACCGGGAAGATTTTCAGAACAGAGAATCAAGGTGTGGATTGGGCTTTGGCCACTACCGATCTTCCTGGTTTTTCTGCCCGATCCATTGCCTGGGTAAACGCCGACCGGGTTATTGCAGTGGGCGATTCGGCCAGGATCGGCATATCGAATGACGGTGGAAAGACTTTTAGCATCAATACCATGGCCTTTGGACGAGGCCGGACTTTCCGTAAGGTCCGGTTTTTTGATGGCGTTTTTGGTTTGTCGTTAGGTGATAGTGGGATGGTTTACAAGACCTTAACTGGTGGTCTCACCTGGGAAATAAAGTATAATTTAGGAGCAGAAAGCTTGCTGGACGTCGGGATGAACCCAACCAATTCCAAGTTGATCTGGGCTGTTGGTGAACGAGGCGCATTGCTGTATTCCCAAACCAAAGGAGCAACCTGGTCCCGATTGAGTGCAGGCACAAAAGAGGACCTCCTTTCAATCGGACTTGTAAATGAATTCCGGGGCTGGATCGGGACCTCAGAAGGCCGGTTGATTCAGGTTGTTCTCGACCCGCTTCAACCGTACTCCAGATTTTGGGAACCAAATTCCGGCGTATTGATCAACAACAGCTTCCCGATAAAACCCATCACCAAAGGGGTTGCCACGTTTGACGGAATTAATCAGAAAGGTCTGCCTTACAGCAATGTCCGAAACAAAACCGGGCCTTGTGATACATTGACCTCCGCATTTCTAAACCTCAGAGGAACCGGGGGGCAGAACCTGCATGTATCTTTTTTTTATCAACATGCCACAGTATTGCTTCAAACCATTCCAGACCCGGAAGATTCTCTGACGCTTCAGTTTCAGGCCCCATCCGGCGCATGGAGATCGGTTTGGAATGTAAAAGGAGTGAGCGAAACCACCAGAGCCACGTTGTTTAAAAATGTGGCTGTTCCAGTAGTAGACTCCTTGAGATTCAATGGGTTTCGTTTCCGCTTTATCAACTATGGAAACCAAAACGGGAGCTATGATGTATGGCATTTGGATTATGTTCGACTCGATGGAGAACATGATGGAACAGACACTCTTGCAAGGGATTTTGGGATGGGAAGCCCTTTGAACCGCTTGTTAAAGTCGTATTCTGCATTGCCAATGGAGCAATTCAGGCACATTCTCTCAAACAATCCGGCAGGTTATTTTTCAGATACGCTGAGTGGAGAGTGTATCAACCTGAACCCTTTTCTAACCAATGTGAGCGGGGAATTCAAACTCAATCAAATCACACCAGAAGGAAAGACCAATCTGAGTACCATACCTCAAAGTGGAATTTCGGGCATGTTTCCTTTTCCTGCCGGAATTTTCAGGCGTAACCTTGTAGCAAACACCGCTTCCCTTTTGTCCAGTTTCCCAACAAGCAAATACTCCACTTTTGAATATGGCTTTCAATTGAATGAGGATCCACTCACAAACAGATTCCTGATCAATGACTCGTTGTATGGTTATTTCAATGCTTCCACAGTGATGGCAAGCGATGACGGTAGCGCTGAATTGTCAAGATTTGTTGGCGAAAATGCCTCAATTGGTGCGCAAAAATTTTACTTGCCTCTAACCGATACCCTAACTGATATACAGCTATTTTTTGTACGGACCCCTGAAAATCTGGAGCAAACCATCAGCTTTTCACTTTTGGTATTGGATACCTTAAATGTAGAAACCAATTTTACCAACGATCCTCCGTTGGTGCGTCGGACATTTATTTTGCCCCCTTCCACCGATTCTGTCAATAAGTTTTTCACGTTTAGTCTTCGGGAGGCTGGAATGGAGAACCGGATTTTGAAAGGAGGCCGGCATTTTTACATTGGCTGGCAGCAAGGCGCTATTGATAATGGAAATGAAGTCCGGATTGGAGCGGACATCAATTTTAAGCACCCTTATCCATTTTATTATAAAGCCGGACAAAGTTGGAATGCATACACGGGAGATAATTTCAGTTTACTTTTTCGCCCTGTTTTTGGTCCGGCAACCATAACCTCTGTTCAAAAACTGACCCATCAGCCCAAGCATCCATTTTTTCCAAACCCTTCCCAGGGCCGCTTCAGAAACTCAGGCCAGGTGAATAACCTTTTGGTTCTAAATCTTTTAGGACAAGAAGTTAAATCCATCACGTCTCTTGAACCTTTTGAAGATTTAAATCTGACCTTGCCAAAAGGATTGTATCTTTTTACCTGGCATGAAAATGAAGGCAGGCAGGTAGTTCAGCGAATTGCTATTGACTAACCAAAAAATGAAAATACTGGTAACCGGTGGAACCGGTTTTATTGGCTCCCATACAGCTGTTGAGTTAACCAAAGCGGGATTTACACCCATCTTAATGGATAATTTCGACAATTCAAGCCACTCAGTGTTGGATGGCTTGAGGTCAATTTTGGGCAAAGACCAAATATTTTTTGAAGAGGATTGTAATGATCCCAAAGCCTACGACCGGATTTTTGCTGCAGAGCCTGGAATTAAAGGAATCATTCATTTTGCTGCCCACAAGGCAGTAGGAGAATCGGTGGCCAGGCCTTTAAAATACTATAGGAATAACCTTGGTTCACTGGTGGCTCTGGTAGAAAAGGCATTGGAATACAAAATTCCAAATTTGGTTTTTTCGTCATCCTGCACCGTATATGGGGAGCCTGAAACCCTTCCTGTAAGTGAAGATTTGCCTGTTTTGCCTGCCCAGTCTCCTTATGGAAACACAAAGCAAATGGGAGAAGAAATCTTAAGGGATACGGTACTTTCAGGGGCATCCTTAAAAGCTTTAAGTCTGCGTTATTTCAATCCCATCGGAGCGCATCCAAGTGCTGAAATTGGCGAACTGCCCCTGGGTATCCCCGGAAATCTGGTCCCTTTTGTGGTTCAGACAGCAGCAGGGTGGAGGGAAAAACTTTCCATTTTCGGGAATGATTACAACACTCCAGATGGCACATGTATCCGCGATTATATCCATGTGGTAGATATTGCCCGGGCACACGTCCATGCGGTTCGCTATCTGATTGAAAAAAATGATTCCCGATTATTCGATTGGATTAACCTCGGTACAGGAAAAGGGAGTTCGGTTTTGGAAGTTGTTCAGGCTTTTGAAAAAGTAAGCGGAACCCGACTTTCCTATGAAATCGTAGCAAGGAGACCTGGAGACGTAGAAAAAATTTATGCATCCACCCAAAAAGCTGAAGAAGTTCTGGGGTGGAAAACAGAGCTTAGTTTAGAACAAGGTCTGGCTGACGCATGGCGCTGGCAACAGAAGCTGGGAAAAAAAACAACCGCATCATGAGGGAGGAAATCCTGGCCTATCTCCTCCGGGCGGGGGCTGCTGTGCGGGACACCGTTTTCGAACAAGTCCAAAAAGCATCTGGCGAGGATCTGGCTGCCGTCTACAAAGAAGGAAAAGACGATACCATTTATCAGATAGACAGAAATGTTGAGGAAATTCTTGTACCGATTCTGGAGCCAGCTGCAAGAGAATTTGGAGGTTTTTTGCTATTGGCTGAAGGTATCGGAGATCCGGTTTCCGGCCTTTTACTTGGAACCGATCCTGGAAAAAACCCAACCTGGGCATTGCTGATCGACCCCATTGACGGCACCCGGGGAATTATGTATAACAAAAGGTCTGCTTTCTTTCTTGCCGGGGCAGCCCCATGGAAACCAGATCTGAAACTCAGCGATATTGAAATCGCGGTCATGACCGAGTTGCCAACCAGCAAAATGGCTGTTAGCGATATGCTTTGGGCTATAAAGGGAAAAGGCGCAAAAGGCTCCAGATATCATTTGATTCACAAAACCGAGCAAACTCTTCCTTTAAAGCCATCTCAATCAATTACCCTTGAAGGAGGATTTGGGCAGTTTGCCAGGTTTTTTCCACCTGGGCGAGCTCTTTTGGCCAGGATTGAAGATGAAATGATTGAAGAACTTTATCCGGATGCGGCTGAAGGGAAAACGCTTGTATTTGAGGATCAATACATTTCTTCAGGGGGTCAAATGTATGAAATGCTCATGGGCCATGACAGATATATCGCTGATGTGCGGGACGTATTGTTTGCCAAAATGGTCCGGGACGGGCAAAAAAAAGGTCACGTTTGCCATCCCTATGATATTTGTACTTTCCTAATCGGCCAGGAAGCGGGAATTTCATTTAGTGACAGCTTTGGGAATACCCTGGATGCCCCATTCTCTTTACTGGCAGAAGTTGGATGGATTGCTTACGCAAATGAAAATATCCGTGCTCTGGTAGAACCTGTGCTGCTTTCCAAATTGCGTCAATATCATTTGATAGGGTCTTAAATTAATGGTTAACCTTTTTTCAGGCATAGCTCCAGGCCGTCTTGATGTAATGGGCGGGATTTCTGATTATTCAGGTGCATTGGTTTTACAAATGCCATTAAGAGAATGCACCCAGGCGGAATTGGCACATACGGAGCATATGACCCTAACCATACAGTCTCAACATGAAGGGTTGGATCTGGGTTCCTTTAAAATTGGTCTGGAAGAATTCCTGGAATTACTAAAAAATGAAATGGTATTCAGGGAAACCATCCATTCAAAACCGAATGGCAACTGGGCTATTTACCCTGCCGCATGCCTTGCTGTTCTTGTCAGGGAAAAAGGGTATCCCCTGACAAGAGGGATTTCTTTGAAAATCAGATCAACTGTTCCTCTTGGAAAAGGTGTTTCTTCCTCTGCAGCCATTGAAATAGCAACCCTCAGGGCCTTTGCCTCCTCGGTGGGAATGGAATTTAATGGCACAGAGCTGGCCATTCTGGCTCAAAAAGCTGAGAATGCATTTGTGGGAGCACCCTGTGGACTGATGGATCAACTGGCCTCAGCATATGGCAAATCCGGCTGCTTATTGCCCATTCTTTGTCAACCAGATTTGCTTGATACTCCATTAACCATTCCTTCCGGTATTCGTTTTTTTGGTTTGGATTCCGGGGTAAAACACCAGGTAACAGGCGCTTCATATGGTCAGGTGAGGACGGCAGCAGCCATGGGGTATTCTATCCTTGCTCAAAATAATGGAGTATCGGTTTCATCTCTAAGTAAAGCCCGGAGTTCAGGCAAAAGGAATGATTTGCCCTATAAAGGTTATCTGGCAAATATCCCTGCTTCAGTTTTTTCGGATAAGTACCATTCCTTGTTGCCAGAAGTGTTGACGGGAATGGAATTTGTTGAGCAATTCGGGGAAACTGCAGATCCTTACGCAGAAATTGATCCCAATGTAATTTATCAGGTCAGGGCCTGTGCTCAGCATCCGGTTGAAGAACATTTCAGAACAAGGTCTTTCCGCCAATATTTAAAAGTCCTTGCTCAATCAGCACATCCTGAAAAAGAGACTGAGACCCTTTCCCTGATGGGGGAAGCCATGTTTCAATCCCACGCTTCTTATGGAAAAGTTGGTCTTGGTCATCCAAGAACAGATGCCCTGGTTGAGGAAGCCCAACTGCAGCTTGGGAAGGGAATATT
>JBIPNA010000179.1:0-7029 GCA_044375665.1 Catalimonadaceae bacterium | reverse complement strand
TTACAGTGCCAGACTATCTATAAGCTCAAAACCTTTCTGCCAGATTCCAAGAAAGAAATTGATATCCTTCTGAAAATGAACGATCAACAAAAAATCCTAACCGAAATATTCAACGCAATCTGAACCGGGTTACTGCAATGCGGAAAACGGGTGGAACCTTATGCCTGGGTAATCAACCAAAGTTTGTTGATGCGTTCGGGTTTGAAGGATCCTTTGTTAAAAAGCCGGGCCAGGCAGGAAGCGGTCATTTTTAAAGAAATTCAACAAAGTCATTCCAGGCATGTATTTGGCATTCCATTTCTTCCTTCCGAAGCATTGCTTCCGGCACTGCTGAACGAATCGGGCAGGAAAGACCAGGCGGGCAGCCAGATTCCATCTACGGCTTCAGAATTTGTTTAGGGCGTGAAGCCGGTAATTGAAATAGTTTAGTACGCCTCTTCCAAGCTTGATTGGTTGCAAAATAATTGCTTCGTTCATTTATTCCTATTAACCGTAGCGCTCCTGCGCATTTGGGATAAGTCGCTGATTTTTTGCGATCCTGTCCCGAACAGCTTTACTTTCGGGGTTGAACTCTCATCGCGAAGTTCTTATGCATTTTCCGGATTAAATTCTCAAACACTTTTTTCTACTTATTCTAAATGGTTAAAAAGGTTTCTTGTTTTGGCCTAAAAGTTTCGACTTGTCAGATATCAGTTTTTTAATTTTCTTCTTTGAAATATACCCTTACAAGGAATGATGCATCTTTCCAGTAATCGCAAAATTTGTCCCCCAAAAGGATTTCCAGCATGCCACCCGTATTCCATCTTGCGTTTGCAAAAGTATATTTAATATTTTCAATAAGATTATAAAAAGGCTTATTGGTTGGTTCTGGCCTCTTTAATTTAATCCACTTATTCTTGTACTCTTCGAAACCATTGGCATCGATGTCATCTGAAATGCACCAATTCAAGTTAATGTTTCTGAATTCTGAAATTCCTTCTTTCATTTCATTAGTCTGATGTTCCGGATCTATATTTGAATTGGATAGCTTTATTTCATAACTTCCAAAAACATCCAAGGAATGTGGAGTCGAGATAAAATATGATTCAAAATGTATTGGTTTAATCAATAAATAGGCATTTAACCAATTTCGAATTCTAACGCAATGGAATTGCCCGTCCGCCGGAACACCGGATTTTATTGCATATTGTTTTAGGAATTTACGCCTTTCTATTTTGCTTAAAGCAATGATGTCATCATCTGCTTTGTATGGCATCAACAATGGTCTCGAAAAGTCCCAACCTGAACAGCGCTTTGCATATTCAAGTAATATCTTCATGGTTAAGATGTGTGTTCCTGTAGAGTACGCCAGTGAAGAAGCTAGGTTATTCCATACTGGGTCAAGGTCCTCCAACCTTAAGGAATCTATTTCATTTAATTTAGAGGGCGTCATATAATCATCAATTACTGGAATAAAATTCAGAACTGGATGCTCCTTTTCATAACAATCACATTGGCAAATTTTTACAAATGCTTCATCCTGGTATGAAACGCCCCCTATAGTGAAATTGACCCTTATTTTTCCGGGAGTAGAAGCATCCTTGAGTATGATATAAGGATTTTGAATTTTATTATCGGTAATTTCTACATTATCTGTTAGCACTTCCCAAAGAAAAGTTCCGCCTGTTTCTGGAAAAGAAACTGCTTCAGCCTGAACTTTCCCCACTATTCTCGCATTTTCTTCTGGAACTAAACTCAGGGTGTTGTCCTTTGAAGTTACAGGCGAAGGATTGACCCCACTAATAATGGTACCACCAACTGTAGGTTTAATCACTTTTGCATAAATCGTATCGGGCAGCGATACTTTTATACTGTAAACTTCAAAATCAAAATCTTCACTTCCTGTAAAGTTTACAATCTCATGCCTTCCCGAACCCTGTGGATGATAGGCACAGTTGTTTGCGCCACTCGGATCAAAAGGCTGGCAGGTTTGTTCCTTCAAAACTTTTCCCCCGGTTCCGGAACCTACAGAACGGCTGAATGTCCAGTCGTAACGTGCCTCCATCCTTGCTATTGCCTTTGTACCCGGCTCCGGAACCATTTCCGGATTGCAGGACATGATACCGTTCCATGTTTTACTTGAATTGGGTTCGATACTTAATTCCGGAGGGGATACTGAATATTTAATGGGCCCTTTGATGGAGAGCTCTACACTTCCCCGTTCGTATTTATCCGTTGTTTTCTCATAATAGCCCGAAGTCTGGCTGCTTTTCTTTTCCTGTTTACTGTAATATAAAATATTAACAGCATCGGTTCTTGCAGGCACAGGCACCACTTGTTGAGCCTTTAGAAAATTAGCAGATAATCCTGTTGTTATCAGCAATGAAATCAAAGTTTTACAGCTTATTTTTCTCATATTGTTGAATACAGTTTTTTTATATTCAGGTTCTGAAACGATACAATCCATTAAACCGAACAAAGCGCTCCTGGTAGTTTTTACCATCCGGTCTTAATTCCCGGAAATCGGCATGGCCTGCTGCAAGCCGGAATTCAAATTCCTCCTTCGGTCTCCATAAAAGGGAAAACTCTCTGGAATCCCGCAGGTTGGGCAGCATAGTCTGGTTGCTCTCCACAATGCTTCGGTTTGTACTCAAGCTGGCGGATAATTTTATTCTTTTAAACTCCCAGCTGGCTGAGCCCCCCAGATTGTGCTGCCTGTTTTGGTAGAGCAAGCCTGCTTGATTGAGTTCCATCCAGGAATAGCTGAGCTGGAGGTTTAGCGGAATACCTGGTTTTTCTGAGATGGTAGCAAAGGCAGACCAGGAATCATTGTTGTTAAATTCCTGTCTTCCGCGTCGGGAAAACCAAGATCCACCCAGAGAAAGAGAGTGTACAAATCCGTTTCTCTCTATATGAACACCACTGTTGAGGAAAACTGTCAACAGCTCATCTGAATTTAGGTATTTATTATCTCCCTTGAAGTGGGTTGACTGTTCAAACAATCGAAAGCCACCGTTAAGAAATGGCCTTCGAGGAGACGGACTCAGGCCTATCATACCCGACCAGGTTTTGGTTCTTCGGGTACTTAGCTGTGTCTGTGCGATATTATCCTGATTTATTTGGTATCCAGCTTGAACCGAAAGACGGTTATTAAAATACCGCCCGGCCTCAGAAACCGAAATACTGGACAAATCAGTTCTTAAAAAGGGATTGCCGAATGACTGGTATTGCGGACCGGTTTGTCGGGCATCAATCGTCAGGCTATGATGCTTTGCAATCCGGAACCGGGCGTTGCTGTACCATGCCATGGAGGTACCGGTTTCTGGTCTCAGAGGGGTGGTGCTGGGGTTGTAAATAATGAGCCAGTCCCAATCTTTCAGGTTGTAATCTACATCCACTTTGTACTCTTTTTTCAATACCTCTTTAGAAAGGATGGGCTGAGTGATGTCGTTGGTTGTCATGCTGATGGCATATCCAGCTTTCCACTTGACCGACTGATCCGGGCTCGACAAGTCAAAATCAATACCGGCTACCGCATTATCTTTTGGCTTTTCGCCGAAACGGATGCTGCTGGAGTCATCTCTGCTTCTCAGAAAAATAATGCTTAGTTGGTTTCTCTCTTTTTGTTTACCGATGGTAAGGCTGAAACAGCCGAGGTACCTGGAATAAGTTCCCCTGCTGATGAAGGTGGAGTCAGGCTGCAGGTTGATTGGTAAAATCATACGAGAGGGATCAAAGCGGATACTCCTTCCTTCAATTGCTTTTTGTGTATATGCTATTACGCTGCTCAGGATGACTTTCTTATTTAGAAATCGGACCTCCGAAGCCAGCCCCCGTGTACGGATGCCGCCGAGCACCAGCTTATCGTAACCCGGGCTGATGTCTCCAACCATGATTTTGAATGCACGATGTTCCAGATTCATATTAAAACGATTACGGCTTTGAATGTTCTGGCTGTCTGTGCTGGTAATGAAAAACTTCAGCGGAATTGAAAATTGCTTGTACACCACTCTGGCATTCAAATCAATTTCATGCGTTCCGGATGGTTCCTGCCTGAGATCCGGGTGGCTTCCGCTCAGGCGGTAATTCAGGCCGGTCATTTGCACTGTTCCCTGAACTTTCAAAGGAAAAGCCCCTGGAATTCTGGCTGAATCTGATTTGCTGCCCGGATAGCGGTTTTTCTCGAATGTTTCAGAAGCTTTTGGACTCCCTACCCGAAACGGAATCGGAAGTTCTGAATGCTGTCCGTCTAAACCTGTGGTTTCAATAATCAGCTTATGACCACCTATGGCAATAGGTTTTGTAAAAACCATGCTCAACTGGTTTCCGGATTGCCGGCATAAATGGCTGAGCTCAATCCGGGTTGAATAATTTTCCAATAAAAAAACCCTCACATTGAGCTTCACATTTTTATAGTCAGTTTTCTTTTTTAATAATAGATATATCTCTCCGGAGCGGATTATACCATTGACATCAGGACTTACCGAAACCCAAAAATTATCCTCTCTGAATTTGCGGTTTTGGGCATTGATTACCGAAGTAAAAAATGTATTGACGATACCAGCAAATACCAGAATCAAAAACCCGGGGCATGTTTTTGATTTTTTTATCGAATATCTGTTTCGTCGCCATTTCATGCTGTACCCTTTCACTGCAATCCGAATACTTCCCTTATAAAATGCCTCATATAGCCTCCGAAATCGGCTTCGGGTTTCCATTCAATTATGGCATCGGCAAACTGTGTTCTTTCACCATATTCGGCAACAATGGCACATGGCATTGGCCGGTCACCGGGATAAAACTTTCCGTCTGCTGTAATTCGGCCTGCAATGGATGGAACCACTTTCCAGACTACTCCCGACTGAACGGGAACCTGCATTTTGTTGTTATCCAGGATGGAAAGTGAATACTGAACAGGCGCCTGCCGGGTCATAAATTTCATCCCATCTGGCAGCACCTGCATTTCGAAATCCTGAGGAATAACATTGTTTCCAGCACCGAATTTTCCCATTGTAAACCACCATACAGGGCTGGGAAGAACCCTTGGGCCGGAAGTGCTGCTGATATAGGCCTTTATCTGCCAGGCATAAGTTACACCTTCTTTAAGGGATTCAGCTGAATTTGGCCACCAAAATGATGTTCCTTTTATTCCGGATTGGCGGTAAACGGGCAGGCTCTGGATGATGTCCTCGGGGCTGGCTGCATGATCTCTTACTTCATACAAAGCAAATTCAAAGCTTTCTGCCTGAGAAAACCATTGGAAAACGGGTAAGGAAACAAAAACAGGCTCTGGCAATTGATCAAAAGCGTTGCCCGGAGAAAGCAGTTGAATTTCCCAGGCTTGATTCCCGATTTCCTGTGTTCCCTCAGCTTCTGCCACTACTTTTCCAGTGGTGATATCCACAACCTGCAGGGTGTAATAATAAAGATCGGGCGGGAGCATACCGGTCTGCTGCAGATAATTTGAAACATCCTGTCCAGCTTCAGAAACGGATATTTCCGAAAAATCCCGGTTGGAAAAGCTGACCGTCTGTCTTGCACGAACCAAACCAAGCGGCCTTACTGCATTGGCAAGTAATCCCTTACTCTGGCCTTTTATAGCAAGTCGGGCTTCAAGATTACGGTCGAGGGGGTCATTCATTACCTGAATACTAAATAGCATGGGAGCATTCCGTATGTTACCGGGCTTTAGGTCTGAGGCATATACAACCCCAACGGGATAAACCATTAGGGTTGCCGCTACTTCTGCTCCTTGTGTAAAAATATGAAAGGCATTTTCCAGGCTTATCGTTTTTCCCCCTGCGGTCACTATTAGGTTGACCGGACCATCACCGGCTTCTTCCAGAATCGTGATTTTCGCTACAATGGAAACGGCAGACTGCACAGTAATTTTATCAATGCGGATTCCATTACCCAGACTTACCTCAGGATTTTGGTCAAACTGAGTGTTGATTCCGCGAATAAATAAATCCAATACCTGACCCCGGAAACCTGAAGCAGGTGCACATGCAATAATTTCAGGTGAAAACTGGGCTGAAGCATGATAGGAAGTAAAAACCAGGTAAGTTGTACCTATGCATAACAGCACGAAAACTTTAAAGAAGTGATGGATCGTATCCAGCAAAATCTTAAGAAATATAAATTCCCAAATTTTCATGATGCTTAATTTTGATATTAATAAAGAATTTTTCTGGTCAAGAAAAAAGCCTACACGTGCAAATGTCAACCAAAGTTTTCGATTCTGCAATAAACTGATATCATACAATTTATTCAATTTCAATCCTTTATCAAAAGTGGAAACTATTTTCCAATTCGAATGGTAATTTTCTCATTGTAGCGTCTAAACAGAAAATTGAAGGAAGTGTTAAAGGGGCTGAAATTGCCACAGGAATTTGCCTGCATTTTGATAAACAGCTGGTGGATGAGACTTACCATCTGTCCGTAGTCTTGCGCAGCGTGGACTACGGACGATAAATATATAAGGGACTCCGTCCCGGGATGCTATCACCATTTCTGTTGTTTTGGATTGAAAATGCGCCATGGCGACACACAGTCCGGCGATAGCCGGTCCGGAATTGCAAATTCCTGACAGCGTGGCTTGCCTGCGGTCGGATCCGCCATAGGCGGACAGACCGCGTTTTAAGAGCAGCCAGCGGAGCGGTTACATCTGTCCGTAGTCTTGCGCAGCGTGGACTACGGACGATAAATATATAAGGGACTCCGTCCCGGGATGCTTTTGCCATTTCTGTTGTTTTGGATTGAAAATGCGCCATGGCGACACACAGTCCGGCGATAGCAGGTCCGGAATTGCAAATTCCTGACAGCATGGATTGCCTGCGGTTGGATCCGCCATAGGCGGACAGACCGCGTTTTAAGAGCAGCCAGCGGAGCGGTACCATCTGTCCGTAGTCTTGCGCAGCGTGGACTACGGACGATAAGTATATAAGGGACTCCGTCCCGGGATGCTTTTGCCATTTCTGTTGTTTTGGATTGAAAATGCGCCATGGCGACACACAGTCCGGCGATAGCTGGTCCGGAATTGCAAATTCC
>JBIPNA010000178.1:0-7034 GCA_044375665.1 Catalimonadaceae bacterium | reverse complement strand
TTTCTCAGGACCAGTCTGGAATTGGTGTCACCTGTTGACCATCGATATCCGGAAACAACACCTCCGGTAGGTCCATTGAGGACAATGGAATCTCCTTCGCAGACCGTAACAGGCCCCACAACAGAAATTGTCGGAACCGGCGGTCCACACCGGACCCGCATCAGTTTACCTGTGGTACTTGTATATCTGATGACGTATAACTCATTGGCATGGTCCAGCCCGAAAGAGCTTAAGGATCCACCGGTTGCAGAGATAATTTCTGTATTTTCAAAAGCACCGGTTGCATTTCTTTTTAAAGACCAAACTCTGCGTGAACCATAATCACCATACACATAAGCACCCTGAAGGGGAGGCATATCATTGCCCCGGTATACGAAGCCACCAGTGATGCTGTTGCCGAAGCTCCGGTTGTAGGCCCAGACAGGTTTTTCATAGTTGCTTGTATCGCAGGTTCCGCAAGGTGAATAGCTGTTGTTTCCTTCCATTACCTTCCATCCATAATTGGCTCCAAGCCTGAAAGTATCCACTTCTTCAATCTGGTTCTGGCCCACATCTGCAATCCAGATGGTAGGTCCGGAAGGGTCTTTCGATATTTTCCATGGATTGCGCATTCCTGTCACGGCAATTTCTTTTTTGATGGTGGTCGATCCTGATCCTGCAAAAGGATTGGTAGGAGGAATGGCATAGGGTGTGGGGTTGTTGTCTGGAACGTCCACATCCAGCCTGAGGATTTTTCCAAGGAAGTTTTCCTTGTTCTGGGCCCGGTTTCCAGGATCACCTCCACTTCCTCCGTCTCCCATGGTGACATAAAGATAGCCATCATCTCCAAAAAGAATGGCACCTGCATTGTGGTTACTAAAAGGCTGAGGAACACTCAACAGGATCTTTTCACTTGACGGATTGAGGCGATTGGGATTCTGAGAATCCACCTTAAACCTTGAAACAATGGTGGTTAAAGAAGGGCTGGCCCGGGTGTAATTTACAAATACATATCCGTTGGTGGAAAAATTGGGGTGAAAAGCCATGCCCAAAAGTCCCCTTTCATCTCCGGGAGATATAGAGCCTGGTAACAGTGCCCTTATGTTGAGAAAAAGTGAAGTATCGTTGGTGCCTACAGTTCCTGAATCTTTGAATAATTTGATTCTACCGTTCTGTTCCAGAACAAATATTCTTTTGCTCTGGTCTGGGGCAGGATACATGCCTACCGGGAGAATAAAACGCAGATTTGGCCAGCGGTCTTCCAGGAAATACTGGGCTTTGGCAGGTTGGCTCAGGATTCCGGCAAGCAAACCGAAGCAAAGAAAAAGACGGGTAAACTTGGTACTCATAATGGATCGGACAAAGATTAAGATCTGATAAAATCTAAAGCCATACTGCTCTGAAAAGGAAGGATTTTTCCCCGGTCAAACCGCAACTGGCCATTAACAAAGGTATAAAGATTTTGTCCTGCCAGGGTGGTTCCTTCCAATGGGCTCCAGCCACATTGATACAAAAGCTCCTCCCGCCGGACCTGGAAAGATGTTTCAATATCGGCAATGGCCAGATCTGCATGGTATCCTTCTCTCAAAAAACCGCGTTCTTTCACTCCAAACCGGATGGCAGGGTTATGACACATGGTTTGGGCAATTTCTGAAAGTGAGAAACGGCCCTTTTGAACAGCCGACAGCATCATGGAAAGACTGTGCTGCACAAGAGGTAAACCTGAAGGACATTCCAGATAAGCCTGTTGCTTTTCCTCCCAGGTGTGCGGTGCATGATCGGTTGCTACAATGTTAATCCGACCTTCCCTCAGCCCCTGCCAGATAGCATCCCGGTCTTCTTTTGTTTTAATGGCAGGATTACACTTGATCTGCCTGCCAAGCGTGGAATAGTCTGCCTCCGAAAACCAAAGATGATGCACACATGCTTCAGCTGTGATCAATTTTCCATCCATCGGTCCCGGCTCAAACAAGGCCAGTTCTTCGGCTGTACTGATGTGAAGGACATGCAACCGGGTTCCATGTTTTTTTGCCAGATCTACTGCCAGCGAGGATGAAAGCAGGCAGGCCTCCCTGCTTCGGATACGGGGATGTTCGGAAAAGGGAATATCTTTTCCCCAATGCTTAACCGCCTCTTCAGTATTTCTCCGGATGGTGGCTTCATCCTCACAATGTGTGGCGATGACAAGCGGCGTAGACGCAAATATTGATTCTAGTACTTTGGGGTGGTCAACCAGCATATTTCCGGTAGAAGAACCCATAAAGATTTTAATGCCACAGGTTTTTGCCGGATCCACCCGCAAAACGTCCTCCAGATTTTCATTTGTTGCCCCAAAAAAGAAGGCATAATTGACCCAACTCGTTTTTGCAGCCATGGCCCTTTTCCAATCCAACTGTTCGGCATTGGTGGTAGTTGGTTTGGTATTGGGCATTTCCATGAAAGAGGTTACCGCTCCGGCAAGAGCAGCACGGGATTCTGAACCAATGGTTGCTTTATGGGTTAGGCCAGGCTCCCTGAAATGAACCTGATCGTCTATCAGGCCGGGAAAAATATGAAGACCACCACAATCCAGAACTTTTTCCTCCGGACCAGCAGAGATAGAAGGTGCAATCTGTTCGATCCGGCCATTTCGGATCCTGAGGTCTGATTCGAATACCCGGCCTTCGTTGACCAATCGACCGCCTTTCAACAAATAACTCATTTTGGGAATGGGATTTGGAACAAAAGTGCTGTTTTTGTCCTCCTTCCCAAATGGAATTTGTCAATTTACCGCAATTATCATTTTTCCTTTGTTCTATGACTGTTCAAGAAGCACAAAAGGTTGTCGACACCTGGATTCAAACCGTGGGTGTCCGGTATTTCAATCCCCTCACCAATACAGCCATCCTGATGGAAGAAGTGGGCGAAGTTGCCCGGATTATGGCAAGAGAATACGGGGAACAATCCTGGAAGGCAGGTGCCTTAAAGGAAGATCTTGCCGATGAAATGGCCGATGTGCTGTTTGTGTTGATTTGTCTTGCCAACCAGACAGGCATCAATCTGGAAGAAGCTCTTGTCCGAAATCTCGATAAGAAAACAAGCCGGGATGCCAGCCGTCATAAAGAAAATCCAAAAATTCAGTCCGGAACCCCCTAATCGTATGTCTGGTCTCCAAAAACCATTTCTGGTCCGGTTGGAAACATTGCTTCAGGACCAAAAGCTCCTTTCCCGGGAAAGTCCTTTTCTTTTGGCACTGAGTGGCGGACTTGACTCTATGGTGCTGGCTCACTCCCTGGAGAAACTTGGATATATTTTTGAACTCGCCCATGTAAACCACGGTCTTCGTGGCGCCGATTCAGATGAGGACGAAACCTTTGTCCTGAATTGGGCTGATCTGCATAAAATCAAAGCCCACATTCTTAAGCTACGGTCGGAACACATTCATGTACCCGGAAAATCGGTTCAGGAAGCCGCCAGAGAGGCCCGCTATACATGGATGGACCAGATCTGCCGGGAACGAAATTTTTCGGATCTTGTCCTTGCCCATCATGCCGATGATCAAACCGAAACACTCCTTATGCAGTTTCTCCGGGGTGCCGGGTTGGCTGGTTCCCGGGGCATGCTTTTTCGAAACGGCAACCGCATCAGGCCTTTGCTCCTGTTCCGGAAGGCAGAATTATTGGCCGAAGCCCAGAGGGAAGGGATAAGCTGGCGTGAAGATGCCAGCAACAACTCCCTGCATTATCTCCGAAACCAAATTCGTTTAGAAGTATTGCCACTGCTCGGGCGCATTCAACCCGGTTTTCATGCCACCATTGCCCGAAATGCCCGCAGAATGGCGATGGCCGAAACCGCATTGCGTTACCTTTTTGAACAGCTGAACAATGAACTGGTTGTGGAATCCGATTCAGAAAAAAGGGTTTTTGATTTCAGCCAATGTCAAAATCACCCTGCCGGAGGTTGGTATCTGACGGAATGTCTTTTGGATGCAGGGTTTACTTTTACAGAAGCAGAAGCCATTTGGCTGGCAACTCCGGCGGCCCATTGTCGCGGCTGGACCGCCACGACAAATGCAGTTTGTGAGCGGATGGGTAACAAACTGGTCCTCTGGAACAGCCCATCGGCTCCCAATGAAAACCTGGTTTGGAGCCTTCACAACCAACCCTTTTCTTTTCATTGGAAGGGCAAACTCTATTCCGGCAGGATTTCAGATCAACCCATCCAGCCTCTGAAAAGCACGATGATTTTTTCTGCTCCCATTGATTTACTCAAATTCCCGCTCACGTGGCGGACCTTCCAGACAGGAGACAAGATTGCCTTGCAAGGAATGAAGGGGAGGCAAAAAAAAGTCTCCGATTTACTTTCTGAGCAGGGCCTTACTCTGGAAGAACGTAACAGGTGTTTGGTTCTCTCCGATGCAAAAGGACGAGTCCTCTGGGTACCGGGCTATAGGTTAAGCACAGTCTGTACCGAAACTGCCAGCCAATCGGGACCCCGGATTTTTCTGGCGCCTCAGGACCCGGAAGGTTGAACCAATCCATTGGCGAGCTCCCGGTCGTTGCTCAGCCTTGGTACCTTGTTTTGGCCCCCCAGTTTCCCCTGTCGTTTCATGTATCCCTGAAATGCACCCGCAGCAAGAGATGTCACTACAAGCGTGGTCAGGATCTTTCCGGTAATCAGGTCGTTGTAGTAACTGTTGAGCTGGCAAAGACTTTCATCCAGGCGTCGTTCAAATGCCGGCATATTGGCCGGAGGTGTGGAAAACTCAATCAGCCATTCGTGGTGGGGGAGACCTTCTTCGGGTGTTACCTGGGGCGCAACCGTAAATTCTGAAACCGCCACTTCAGGATGGTATTGAAGGGTCCGTTTCAAAGCTTTTTCTACTTCCTCGCCAATCACATGTTCCCCAAAGGCGGAGATAAAATGCTTGATCCGACCGGTAACGATCAACCGGTAAGGATTCTTGCTGACAAATTTGACCGTATCGCCAATGCTGTATCCCCACAAGCCAGCATTGCTGTTGATGACAAGAGCATAATTCTTACCCAATTCTACTTCCCCGATGCTGAGCCGCGTCGGATTGTCTGAAAAGTAGGTTTCGGTAGGAATGAATTCGTAGTAGATGCCGCTGTTGAGCAGGAGCAACAGCCCTTCGGAAGACGGCAGGTCCTGAAAAGCAAAAAAACCTTCTGAGGCAGGAAACAGCTCGATGCTATCGGTCTTTCTGCCGATGCTATCAAAGAGTTTTTTTCTGTAGGGTTCAAAATTCACACCCCCATATACAAACAGGTTAAAATGCGGAAAAACATCCTTGATTTCTTTCCCTGTTTTGGCTTGTATGCGGTCGAAATACATTTGCACCCAGGGTGGAATCCCGGAAATCAGGCTCATGTCCTGGTGCAGGGTTTCATCGATAATGCGGTCCAGTTTTTCCTCCCAGTCTTCAATACAATTGGTTTGAAAGGATGGCATTTGGTTGGTACGCAGATAACCAGGTACATGGTGGTTTGCGATGCCCGACAAACGGCCGGTATGAATGCCGGCAATCTGTTCCAACACGGGTGAGCCCGATAGGAAAATCAGCTTTCGATCCAGAAAATCCGATTTTCCGGAATGGAAAACATAGTTCAAAAGGGCATCCCGTGCTCCGTTGATGTGGTTTGAAATCGAATCTTTTGAAATCGGAATGTACTTGGTGCCACTGGTTGTACCACTGGTTTTGGCAAAGTAGAGTGGTTTTCCTGGCCAGAGAATATTGGCCTCACCCTCTTTGATCCGCTGAACATAGGGTTTTAGTCCTTCATAATCCCTTATGGGCACATTTTTTATAAAATCGGCATGGTTTCGGATGGAGCCAAAACCATGGTCTTTTCCAAATTGGGTAGCACCTCCTCTTTGGATCAACATCTCCAGCACAGTGGCCTGAACCTGTGCCGGATGGCGCATCCAGGGTTTTTGTCTGGAAACAACCCAGGAGGCAAAAGGCTTTGCAAGTATCGACCGGAAACCCATATACGCAGTAATCAGAATGGAAAAACAGGCTGCAATAAGGCAAAAAAATCGGCCCTCCCTTCAGGGAAAATCGGTTTCAGATCAGGGCATTTTTAAAGAGTCCACCGATTTTTTTACTTTTTTCTTGCGGAAATTAAGCAGAGCCTCTACTTTTGCCATCCCTTTCGAAGATAGGGCAACGCGAAAGTAGCTCAGTTGGTAGAGCGCGACCTTGCCAAGGTCGAGGTCGCGGGTTCGAGACCCGTCTTTCGCTCAGGAACAGAAGCCGACGTTATGTCGGCTTTTTTATTCTTTCGTTTTTGGATGCCGTGCTTTCAAAAACGTGTTGCCGGGATGGTGGAATAGGTAGACACGCGGGACTTAAAATCCCGTGGCCGCAAGGCCGTGCGGGTTCGATTCCCGCTCCTGGTACAATAGTAAAAGCCCGCTGAAGATTCAGAGGGCTTTTTTGTTTTGTACATGAACCCTGGGTTTCTCGATGGTGCCAATGCATAACCGCTTCATATTGAACCCTTAAGTGCCACATTTTTAGGCGACTTTTCGGATTGTCCGGGGCTAGGCTATCGCTTCGGTGCTTTGCAGCCACCACAATAATCCCCTTCATCCCGGCAGCAAAATGGATTTTTAAGGCAAAGTTTGATGCCAGCTTTCGGCAAGCCCGTTTTGTTTGATAAAGAAAGTTTTAGCCCTGAATTTGCATGGGAAATCCTACTCCGAGCCCAATCCACATCAAATCTCAGTCCTTTGGGTCGGTCGATTTATCCCCTGCATTCTGGAGTGCTACAGGCATCGGATATAGGATGGTGACTTTATTTCACCATTGGCTCCTGTAATGAAGCTCTGATGTGTTATCTGGGATTATTGCAGGAAAACTCCCTGAGCTAGCTGAGTGTGAAGTAAACTTTCAACAAAACAGGATTTTTCCGCCAAAGGGATTGAAGGGGCCTGGCCCTAGGAACGAAGGGCCGAAGCGTTAGCGGAGCCCCGCAAAGCCCGACTCCGAGGTACGAGGGGATTGGCCCTGAATTTCCCAGGTAACCTTTTTTTACGCGACCAACCGTGCT
>JBIPNA010000177.1:0-7044 GCA_044375665.1 Catalimonadaceae bacterium | reverse complement strand
AGGGCCGAGATTGGAACTCAAAAACGGCTTGGGATATATCAGTAAAGAAATGTTGGTTCAGGCTGAACAACCGGACCAGGGGATATTGACAGATTCAGTAAAAATTGGAAGTCAATGGAAAAAACCGGGAGACACCCTGGCGTTTTTCGGTGAAAATACATATTATGAAATTGAGTACCGTGACAGTTCAGGAGGGAAATTTACTCTGTTTCCAAGAGCACAGGTCAATCCGAATATGGGACTTATTGCCTCTCCGGACATTTATAAAACCATTGGCCGAGACCTTTACACCCATGTAACCTCCATCCCCAGCCCTGAAGAAGAAATCAAGTACAGTGAACCAGTAGGAAATACAATCCACTCCGGAGATACTTTTTTCATAGGCGACCAGGTTGCTGTATTGGAAAGAGTGCGTAAAGTCAGCGATTATATTGCCGCCAGCCTGGGACCAACCGATGCAGCTATTGAGGCAGTTGTGCGGATTTTAGGACCAGAGGGCCAATCATTTTTTGCCAAACCTGTTTTTCTTATCAGAAATCAACAAATGGGAATGATTCCGGATGTTGTGGAAGATGTTGGGGCCAGAGTTACCCTCACAAAGATTGACCCAACCGAAAAAACCTTTACCATCGTTTCCGAAACCACAAGAAAGGACTGGATTATTCTGAAAGCTGTAGAGAAGCCTGGTATTAACATCCTTTGGGCGGGGGTCCTTGTAATGACTGCAGGATTTGGGATTTCTGTACGACGAAGGCTCAGGGACAGAACGGTGGGCTGAAAGTCTGCCACCAGATTGAATCCAGGTTTGTGCTTTTCAAAAAGAAGATCGCTGTTTTTGAATCTGTTGAATCACCCATTCCTGGGCCTCTTTTGAATTTGGTCTTTGAGGAAAATCCTGATCCAATAAAAGCAAAGTTCCACCGGAAGTGGGCAAAAATGGAACATCGTGGGTACTTACAAGAATCAGTTTGCCATTTTCAGCTTCTTCCCATATTCTTTTAAACACCAATCCTTTAAAGCCGATATCTAAAGATGCTGTTGGTTCATCGAGGAGCCAGACTGCTGCCTTTTGAAGGTGAAGCTGGGCCAGACAGATCAATTGCCATTCGCCACCCGAAAGGACATCCGTATATCGGTCGGCCAGGTAACCAATGCCCCAATTCTGTAACAATTCCCTGGCCAAATCAACTTCATGGGATGTGTAAAAGGGAAAGAACCTACCTCCTTTTTTTGCACCCATGGCCACAAATTCAGCAACAGGCATTCGGAAAGTGACCGGGAATTGCTGCGGGAACCAGGCAACTTCATATTGACCGGGAACAGGTGAAATCTCTCCTTTGTAGGGATGCAAACCCATCAGAGTTCTGATCAGGGTACTCTTCCCTGAGCCATTCTTCCCTACAAGAATGAGGGGCGAAGTGGTTGAGTCCAATAAAAAGGAAAGACGGTTGACTACAGGAAGATCCCCGTGGTCAACCGTCAGGTTTGTAGCTCGGATCAAGAAAGGATTAATATTCGTCCTCGTTGAAGAGGAAGTCATCCTTTGTAGGGTAATCAGGCCAGATTTCCTCAATATTTTCATAAGGTTGGCCGTCATCCTCCAGTTCCTGCAGGTTTTCAACCACCTCCATCGGGGCACCTGTCCTGATGCTGAAGTCGATCAATTCATCCTTCGTGGCTGGCCAGGGAGCATCCTCAAGATAAGAGGCAAGTTCAAGAGTCCAATACATAGTTTCCCGGTTTTAAAATTTGCGCAAAAATAGAGTTCTTATCCGAAAAGCAAGAGGCATTTTTTCAAGATGAATTTTTTTTTATTTTGCTGATATCCAATTTCTTACAAAAAACCAATCCGCATTCTCCAAACTCCCATGGTGTTTAACCTTGGTAAATTCCCTCATTTTCCTGAATTTTGCGGCCCATTTAAAAAACTGAAAAAGAAAAGTCATGGCAATCACTGCACAAGACGTAAACAAACTCCGCACCATGACAGGTGCCGGAATGATGGATTGTAAAAAAGCATTAACAGAAGCCGATGGTGATTTCGAAGCCGCCATTGATATTTTGAGGAAAGCAGGACAGAAAGTCGCCTCCAAGCGTGCCGACAATACTGTTTCTGAAGGTGTTGTGTTGATCCATGTTTCCCCTGAAGGCAATAATGGAATCCTTCTGGCCCTCGCCTGCGAAACAGAACCTGTTTCCAAAGTGGAAAGCTTCAGGAAAATAGCAGATGATATTCTCCAGATTGCTGTTCAATCAAAAGCAAACTCAAAAGAGGATCTTTTGAAAGTTGCCCTGACGGACGGACGGTCTGTAGAAGAAAACCTGGTAGATATGATGGGTAAAATCGGTGAGAAGCTGGACATTGTTGGCTACGAGAATATCTCTGCCGAGAAAGTTATTTCATATGTCCATTCCAATGGAAAACTTGGTGTGCTCCTGGCCCTGAATGGCGTTTCCGGAATTTCTGTTGACGATCTCGGAAAGGATGTCGCCATGCAAATTGCTGCCATGAAGCCCGTTGCCGTGGATAAAGAAGATGTAGATTCACGCACTGTTGAACGCGAAATTGAAATCGGAAAAGAGCAGGCAAGAGCTGAAGGAAAACCAGAAGAAATGCTTGAAAAAATTGCACTCGGGAAATTAAATCGCTTCTACAAAGACTTTACCCTCCTGAACCAGGACTTCGTAAAAGATCCTTCCCGTAACATCCGCCAGCTTTTGGCAGACGCTTCTAAAAACCTGACAATCCAGGAATTCCGCAGAATAGCTATCGGCGGATAATCTGAAAATAAGGATATTACAAAGAAAGGCAGGTATAAAAACCTGCCTTTTTTATTGAACCAAAAGTTTTTCAGATTCTTTCGCTCAAATTTTATTTTGCCACCATCAACAATCCCGGATTGACGGTAACTTGCGGCCTCATTATTCAAACAACATGCAATTCTTTATCGACACCGCCAACCTCAATGAAATCCAGGAAGCCCAAAGCCTGGGTGTACTTGACGGCGTTACAACCAACCCTTCCTTAATGGCCAAGGAGGGAATCACAGGAAAAAACAACATCCTGAGCCACTACAAAGCAATTTGCAATCTTGTAGAAGACAATGTTTCGGCAGAAGTTATCGCAACCGATTTTGAAGGTATGGTTCGGGAAGGAGAAGAGCTTTCTGAAATTGATGATAAAATTGTGGTCAAAATCCCCATGATTAAAGAAGGCCTGAAAGCCATTAAATATTTCAGTCAAAAAGGAATCCGGACCAATTGTACCCTCATATTTTCGGCCAACCAGGGTCTGCTTGCTGCAAAGGCCGGAGCCACTTATGTTTCTCCCTTTCTGGGTCGCCTGGATGATATCGGCCATAATGGTCTCGATCTGATTGAAGACCTTGTGACTATTTTTTCCAATTACGGACTGGATTGCCAGGTTTTGGCAGCCTCTATAAGGAACCCGATCCACCTTCAGGAATGTGCAAAACTGGGTGCCGATGTTGCCACCATTCCTTATTCGGTCATAATGAGTTTGCTCAAACATCCACTTACCGATAGTGGCCTGGAAAAATTCCTGGCAGATTACCGAAAAGGAAACAGTTGAGCCTTTTTTTAGGTTTGCATTTTTCGGAAAGTAACTCTTTGAAATTCCGGAATTAGCGAATGATGTATATTATAAAAATAAAAGGCAAAGCCAAGATTCCAGATTACATCCAGCTTCGTGACGATGCTTTTGTCCTTGTAGCATACTTCAGGGCAGACAGGGAACTGAAGAATTTAGACAAGTATGGACTTGCCGGAAAAGAAGCTCAACTGGCAGCACTCATCGAATCCTTACCTTTTGGCAAACTCCAGCCTTTAATACTTTAAAAATTTGGGCACCTCTGATCTTATCCTTCAATTACAAAACGTCAACATTTATCAGGAAGACAATACCCTGGTTTTGTCTGACATTGACCTGGAAATGGAGAAAGGTGCATTCCTTTATTTGCTGGGGCAGACTGGCAGTGGCAAATCCTCCCTTCTCAAAACTCTGTTTGCTGACTTGCCGCTTCAAAGTGGCTCAGGATCGGTGGTCGGTTTTACACTCCCAGTTCCCAGATCAAAAATTCCTGCTTTGCGAAGAAAAATCGGCGTTGTTTTTCAGGACTTTCAATTACTCCCTGACCGTAGTGTTTACGAAAATCTGCTCTTTGTATTGAAAGCCACAGGTTGGACTGACAAAAAGCTGATGCGAAACCGGATATCTGAAGTACTGATGAAAGTTGGGGTGGAATTTGCATCAGGGAAATTTCCCCACCAGATTTCAGGGGGTGAACAGCAAAGAGTTGCCATTGCAAGGTCTTTGCTCAATGAGCCTGTTTTGTTAATTGCAGATGAACCCACAGGAAATCTGGATGCCGAAACCGGTGCTGGCATTATGGAAACTTTTCTGAAAATCAATAAGTTTGGAACGGCCATTTTGCTGGCTACCCATAACCTGCAGTGGGTGGAAAAGTACCCTGCCCCTACCCTTACCTGTAGAAGCGGCCGACTTATCGATTCAAGAAACCCTGTAGGCTCCGGAAACTGACCAAATGGTCAAAATGGCCTGGACACCGCGTTTTTGTCTTGCCCTCCCGGAAGGTCACCGGTTTCCTATGGCGAAATACAATCTGATTCCGGAAAGACTCATTCTTGAGGGAAGTCTGAAGGATGACCAACTTTTTCAACCTCCGGATGCTCAAACTTCCTGGTTTCGACTTAGTCATGACATGGACTATCTCGATCGCCTTCAGAATGTTCAAATTGAACCGGCCATGGTTCGGAAAATAGGCTTCCCCTTGTCCCCCGATCTGATTGACAGAGAATTTGAGATCGCCATGGGTACCTGGCAATGTTGCTTATATGCAAAAAATGACGGAATAGCCTTTAATGCTGCAGGAGGAACACACCATGCATTTCGAAATGGGGGTGAAGGTTTTTGTATTTTGAATGATTTGGCTTTTGCTGCCCACATGGCACTTGAAACTAAACTGGCTGAAAAAGTATTTATCATTGACTTAGATGTGCATCAGGGAAACGGTACAGCTGCGATTTGCGCAGAAAATGATTCCATTTTGACCTTCAGTATGCATGGGCAAAACAATTATCCACTTCGAAAAGAAAACTCCAGTTTCGATCTGGGGCTCCCTGATAGAACCGGCGACCAGGCATACCTACACTTGCTTCAATTCCATCTTCCCAGGCTCTTAGACTTTTTTGAACCCGATCTGATCCTTTACCAGGCAGGGGTGGATGTTCTGGAAACCGATCGTCTGGGGCGATTATCTTTAAGCGCAGAGGGCTGCCGAAAAAGGGATGCCTTCGTATTTAATATTTGTAAAGAAAGAAATCTACCCGTTGTTGTAACTTTAGGGGGAGGATACTCGCCTGATTTAGAAGATATTGTAGAAGCACATTGTCAGACCATCAGGCAAGGCCTTCATATCTGCTCCTGATTTGATGTGGAAAAATTAACACCTGTTAACCCAATTACAAATTCGGTTTAATTTCCTTTGTATGCGTTGTCTGACCATTTTGCCGAGTTCAAATCATCTTTTTTCTCAGTTGACCGGAGCCATTATCATGGCTTTGTTTCTGACAGCATCCAAGCCGGCACCCAAAGACCTGGATCCGGTTTACCTGCCAGGAGAACAATTAAAATACCGGGTTCATTACGGTTTTTTTAATGCGGGAATAGCCTACATGAGGTTGACAGACAAATTTTTCCTGGTGAATAATAAGGTTTGTTACAGAGCAGAAATCATTGGTAACTCTACAGGTGCATTTGACCGGATTGTTCGAATAAGAGATGTCTGGGGCTCATATTTCGATTCTGTTGCATTTCAACCTCAAAAATCCTTCAGAAGCATTCAGGAAAACCGATACCGAAGACGGGAAGAAACTTATTTCGATTACACGAAAAATATTGCCAGACTTCAAATTGAAAATGGGAAACAGGAAAATATTCCTATCCGCCCCGATGTTCAGGATATGGTCAGTGGGTATTATTACTTACGGTTGTTAAATTATGAAGGATTAAAAACCCAGGACACCATAAAGATGACTGGCGTGTTCGAAAACAAAACCTACCCATTTCAAATTCTTTACCTTGGAAAAGCTAAAATCAAAACAAAATTTGGAAAGGCAAATACCTTTTTAATCAGTCCTGTAATGCCAGAAAATGCACTCTTTAAAGGAACAAACCCAATACGAATGTGGATTTCTGACGACCAGAATCGGATTCCCCTGAAGATTGAAGCTGAGCTGGTTTTAGGTTCAGTTGAATTGGATATTACTGAATTCAACCGTCTGAAATTCCCGATGCATTTTGAATAAATTGACAACCAGCAAGGTTTACTTAAAGAATGAGAAATGAAAAGATCACCATGGCTTAATATTGCACCACCTAATTTTGAAATTGAAATGAAAAAACCGAGTCCGGTTCTAAGTTTTATCCTTGCCATCATACTGCCCATCTTCACTTCGATGGGAGCAGGCCTGAAGGGCAAAATCATTCCAACCCCTTCCGAAAAAAAAATTTACCTCTATGAGCTAAGGGGAGATTTATCATTGGTCATTGACTCAAGCAGTCTCAAAGGGGGAAAATTTTCATTCATTCCAAAAACACAAAAATTTCCACGCGGTGTTTATCGGGTTGGGGTTTCCCAATCGCTTTATTCTGAAGTGATTTTATCTGACGAGGATGTTGAAATGGAGATCCCTTACAGGAATTGGGAATCGGCAATGATCAGAAACTCAGAGGAAAACCGTTATTTCATGACCCTTAGGGATTTAAACCAAAAGGTAAAAACCGAAATGGAAATCCTTGAGAACAAGTACCGGCTCCTTTTACCCAAAGCTCAAACGAATCGGCCTGAATTTGAAAAAAGCTTTCAAGCCTTGAAGGAGAAAGCTGATTCTTTGTTAAAAAACCAGTCTAAAAAAACAATCGAGATGCAAGCCACAAATAAGGCATTGTATTTCGCCAAACTGGCAAGACTGATGTCTGCCGATTCCAGCTTAGACCAAAAT
>JBIPNA010000005.1:0-25336 GCA_044375665.1 Catalimonadaceae bacterium | reverse complement strand
TAATGGGCATGGAAAAAATCAGTTTCATGTGGTACGCAAAAAAAATCAGCCTGCTGGCAATGCTTGGGTACGCAGCAGGAAGTGCCTGGATAATGCTATTTTCCTGACATACGTAACCCCAAATAAAACCAGAGTTTCCAGCTCCGGTTGCTTTGCCTATTTTTGAAGGTTGTCTTTCCTGACAGCTTTTTTTAACCCTTGACCTTATGACCAAAACTTTGACCAATTTATTAAGACCCTGTTTCTTTCTGGCAGTTCTTATTGCCTTATTACCTTTGAAGATCTGGGGCGTCGCCCTGGATTCAGGATGGCCTCCCGCACCCCTTGCAACTGCAAACAACGAATGTGCGGGTGCCTTTACCCTTGTATTTGGCGTCCCATATTCTGACAATAATACCGGCGCAACCCAATCCCTTCCTCCCAATTCCTGCAATGGGTTTGCCTCTCCCACAGCAAATGATGTCTGGTTTACATTTACGTATACGGCCAACATGGATAGCCTGGTGGTAGCTCCACCACTGAATCCATTAAACGACATCGTACTCGAACTTTTTTCCGGAGCATGTGGGACACTCAATTTCGTGTCTTGCGCCAATGAAGCCGCCCAAAACGATGACAACCAAAGTGAAGGGATGTATCTGGGTGGACTTGGCCTGATAGTGGGCAACACCTACAAACTACGCGTTTATGGTTTTAACGGAGTGCAAACTTCATTTACTGCATTATTGAAATCGGGAACTCCTCCAGCTCCGCCTTCAAATGATGAATGTAATTCAGCGATTACCCTTTTTGCCGGGTCCACCATCGGCGGAACAACTTTAGGGGCAACCCAATCTCTGGCACCCATCACCTGCAATGGCAATACCAGCCCGACAGCCAGAGATGTTTGGTATAAATTTACCAAATCGGGCCTGATGGATAGCCTGGCCCTTTTCCCGGACAACAATACAGATTATGTGGTTGAAATCAGAAGTAATCCATGTTCTACCGGTAACTCCATTTTGTGTACCGACCGTATTGGTGGAGGTCTGCCCGAAAAACTCTCTCTTTCTTCCTTAACCAATGGAACCCAGTACCTTGTCCGGATTTATGGAAAAAACGTAGGTGCAGGGGATTTCTCTGTTCGTATAAAAATTGCACGAGCCAATAACAATTGTGCCGGGGCAACTGAATTGTTAAACACTACTCCACAGCCAGGATCTACAGTAGATGCTTCCGGCACCACAGGCCTCAATGGATGTTTGGGTACAGCCGATGACGATGTTTGGTTTAAATTTTCTATGACAGCAGGATGGGATTCTATTGCTGTTACTCCAAATGGATTTTTCAATCCTGTTGTAGAACTAAGAGCAGGAACTTGTCCCGGAACATCTTCTCTGGGTTGCTCCAATGGCAGCCAAACCAATGCCACCGAAAAAATTTACATCGGAAATCTCAGCCCCGGCACTACCTACCTTGTTCGGGTGCATAGCTTCCTTGCAGGGGAAGGTGCAGAAGGAAGTTTCACCATCCGGATCATTCAAGGCGTAATTCCAGGTCCTGCAAATGACAATTGTACCAGTCCGATCGATATCAGCCCAGGCTCAGTTATTAACGGAAACAATGTTAATGCCACACAAACCAGTCCGGGAGTTCCTTGTGGAGGTTCGGTTTCAACTTCGGCTCTGGATGTCTGGTACAGATTTACCAAAACAGAAGCCATCGATACAATAGTGGTAGATGGTCTTGGCCTGTTTGACGCTATGATGGATGTTCGGACAAATTCCTGCCCAAATGGAACGCTTTCTGCATGTATCGACGAAGCGGGACAAGAAGTGAAAAAAATGCCTGTGGGGTTCCTGACAAACGGCACTACCTATCTTCTCAGGGTTTATGGCCGGAATGGAGCCACAGGAGATTTCACACTTGAATTTCTGGATGCTGTTGTAATAGTTAATCCACCGCCAAACGATGAGTGCTTTGCTGCAGAACCACTTTCGCTTGGTACCAACTGCCAGAACATAGCCGGTACCAATGCCGGTGGCACAGAAACTTTGCCTGCAGAATCTTCCTGTTCCGGCTCAGACCCGGGAACGGTAAAAGATGTATGGTATTCTTTTACAGCCAATGGTCCAAGGGCCATCATTCGGGTTACCTGTAATGTAGGCTTCAACGGTGCCATTCAGGTTTTTTCAGGAAGCTGCTTTGGGTTGAATTCCATTGGTTGCACCGATCAGTTCCTGGCCAGCAACGACCCTGATTTTCCTACTGTCGAAGAACTTTTTCTCAACAACCTTACCAATGGACAAACTTATTTTGTCCGTGTTTACGGTCCCCAGGGCAGCGAAGGCTCCTTCGGTATTTGTGCATTTAATCCTGCCTGTAATTCGACAGCCCCTACCTTAACGACCAGCGCAACTTCCCTGCTTTCAAACCAGGCTTTTGCAGCCTCCATAGGCGGGGCCACCGGATCTGCTTCCTATGAACGTTCTGTAAATCAAATTCTCTGGGTACCAGTACCCTCATTTTCAAGTTCTGCCGATACGCTCGTTTTCCGTTCAGCCCAGACCGAGACTGTATATTTAAGAGCTGTAAACCGGACAGGAGACTGTTACCCTGCATATTCAGCAGTATCCTCTTTCACCCTCCGTTGTGCCACTCCTTTTCTGAACGAAACCACCGAAGACCGAATCAACCGGGTTCAATTTGGAAACATAGACAACACATCCACTTCCAACCCGCTCGGCGGAAATGTTCAGGACTTCTCCGTTATCACCGGGAATTTTTGCCGTGGTAATGCATATAATCTGAGCCTTACTGTCCAGAATCCAGGCCGTTCTTACAACAGGCTGGCATGGATAGACTTTAACCAGGATGGTGACTTTGCCGATGCAGGAGAATCGGTATGGTTTGGGAACTACACAGCAGGTGCCACAACATCACAATCGATTTCTATCCCTGGCAATGCCCCTTTGGGAAGTTGCCGGATGCGGGTAGCCATCATTCATAACGGAGCCCCCATTCCAAATGGGGATGCCTGCGCAACAGGTCCTTACCAATTTGGAGAAATTGAAGAATACAGCCTGACCATAACCTCAGGCGTTTTGGCCAATGCCGGTCCAAACCAAAGTACATGTGTTGGATCTCAAACCTTATCCGGAAACGATCCCGGTGCCGGCAGCAGTGGCTTGTGGACAGTGGTTTCAGGCTCCGGATCTTTTGCCAATGCTACCCTCTTCAATACCCTGGTGAGCAATCTGGGCCCGGGCGCCAATGTATTCAGATGGACTCTCACAAATGCCTGTGGAAGTTCTCAGTCGGAAGTAACCATTACATCCACTGCTGTTCAATCGAATGCCGGCCCAGACCAATCGGTTTGTGCAACAACGGCATCTCTGGCAGCCCAAACTCCTGCTCTGGGAACAGGTACCTGGACAGTTTTTAGCGGAGGTGCCACCGTGACAAATCCCGGCCTGGTAAACTCCGGTGTAACCAACCTTGGGGTAGGTCCGAATCGTTTTATCTGGACCGTTTCAAATCCTACACCGGGTTGCCCTTCTGTTAAGGACACTGTAACCATCAACAGGCGAACCAGCCCTATCGCCAATGCCGGAAACAATCAAAGCTTATGTGGACCAGGTGCTACACTCGGCGCATTGTCGCCAGGCTCAGGCACGGGCGTATGGACTTTGGTTTCAGGAACAGGAACCATCAGCAATCCAGGTCAAAACAACAGTTCGGTTACCGGACTTGGTTATGGTCCCAATGTATTTCGATGGACCGTTACAGATGCACCTTGCGCTGCAGTAAGTGATGAAGTTACCTTATCCAACAACCTTCCAGCCAAACCAGAGCTTGGTCAGGATCTGAAAGCTTGTGGTATTTCCAATGCTACACTGATTGGAGGCCAGGTTCCTGCAGGGTTAACATCAAACTGGGTTTTGGTTTCAGGAACAGGGATTCTGCAGAATCCCGGAAACAGCACCACAACCGTTTCTGGATTGGCCATAGGCAACAACCGATTTGCCTGGGTGATTCAGGTCCCAGCCTGTTCTACCACTGTTTCAGATACCATTTCGGTTTTTAGGGAGGCGAACCCCGTCAATCTGGGACCAGACACCCTTGTATGCAGTAATTTTACTCCGGTTTATACAGTGACTGGCCCATCCGGGATGAATAGTTATTTATGGAGTTCTGGCGCAACCACCCCTCAGATTAACGTCTCAAGTCCGGATACTGTAATTCTTACGGTGAACACACCTGCAGGATGCAGCTTTGCTGATACAGTGAAAATAACCTTCACCATTTGTGATGGAATTGCAGTTCTGGACGCAAGAAAGGGACCAGAAATGGTTCTTTTGCCAAATCCAGGCACCAAAAGCCAGATTCATTTTGAAACACTGGTTCCGGAGCCTGTATTTATGGAAATCCGGGATGCCCAGGGCAAAAGCATTGTAACTATTTCGCCAGTCCGGCCAGACAGCAAAGGCAACATCTCATTGCCAGAGGGTCTTCCTCCGGGAATGTATCCCATAAGAATTTTTGGTAGCGGGTGGAACCGAACCCTGAAATGGATCATTCAATAATGGAAAGGCCGGGCGAAAACCCCGGCCTTTTTTGAAAAAACCAGATGTACCACAGCTATTACTTTTTGTCGAGACTTTCAGGAGAACTGTCCCGGATTCTTCCCGGATATCGTTTGGTGGAGTGTTTTTCTCAGGCGAAAGAAGAATTGATTCTGGCCTGGTATATGGAAGGAAAAGAGGAATTTTGGATCAAAGCAGATTTATCGCCGGGGGCAGGAATCCTGAGTTTTCCCAATTCCTTTGCACGGACGAGGGGACCTTCAGTAGATTTATTCCCCCGGTTGATCGGAAGCCCGGTTTCAGAAATAGTGCAAACGCCGATGGACAGGAGTTTTCATATTGTTTTCGCCAATGGACTTCAGCTTTGCTTTAAAATGTATGGCCATCGGTCTAATTTACTCATTCACAATGGGATAGAAGTTCTTGAAGTATTCCGTCATAGTTTACGCCAGGATGTACAAAGTGGTATTCCCCTGGGAATTCCAGGAGGTTGTGAAGTGTGGAATGAAAACCCCGTTTCCCTGAAGGCTATGAATCCCACATTCAACTCCAGGATTCTGGAAGCGTGGATCAGCTATCCAGCTTTGAATGGGCAGGAAACACCTGAAAACCGGTTTGACAGATTTATTCATCATTTAAAAACAGGACCCATTTACCTGGTAAAAGAAGGAAATCGGGTCCGGTTGGATTTCTTTGAAAAAGGGGAAGTATTACAAAAAAGTCAGGAAGCCATTCCTATGTCCAATAGTTTATACCAGGCTATTTGGCAAATCACCCGTTTTGAACAGGAGAAAGAAAGCCAGCTGACTTACTGGAGAAAATCTGTTGGGGAGGCCGAACACCACCTTCAGGCACTGGCCCGGCAAATAGTTAATGGCGAAGAGGGCAATAAATACCGTCTTCAGGCAGACCTTTTAATGGCCTATGGGCAAGGCCTTGCCACGGGTCTGACTGAGGTTGACCTTCCTGATTTTGAAACGGGGAATCCCATCCGCATCACCTTAAAACGGGACCTTTCGGTATCCGGAAATGCTGAAAGATTGTACCGCAAAGCAAGGGGTCTTCAGGAAGATCTGAACCGGGTCCGGCAAAACCTTCAGTCCTGGCAAAAGACAATGGAAGACCGGAAGGCCATGGTTTTAGAACTGGAATCGGCCCGGAAATGGAGTGAATTAAAGTCGCTTCAAAAACCTGGCGCTCAGCCAATACAAGAAGAGGCCCTTCCTTATCACCAGCATTTTTTCATGGATTATGAGATCTGGGTAGGGAAAAGTGCCAAATCCAATGATGAGATTTTAAGGCTTGCCCACAAAAACGATCTTTGGATGCATGCCAGAGATGCCCCTGGCAGTCATATTCTGGTAAGGCATAAGGCAGGCAAAACCACACCAAATCCGGTTTTGGAAAGAGCAGCCGCCCTTGCAGCTTTTCATTCCAAAGCGAGGACAGAAGGCTTGTGTCCTGTTATGGTTACAGAACGAAAATATGTGCGGAAACGAAAAGGAATGGCGGCAGGACAGGTTTTCGTGGAAAGGGAAAAGACCCTCCTCGTAAAGCCGGAAGCTTAAAGACCAGCTTCTACCCGCTCTTTAAGAAAAGCCATAAAAGGCTCCGCAAACTCTTTTCTTCTCAGCGCAAATTCAACCGTTGTTTTTAGGAAATCGAGCTTATTGCCAATGTCGTACCGGTTTCCTTCAATGGTGCAGGAATACATGGGTTCGGTTTTCAGCAATTCTACCATCGCATCGGTCAATTGAATTTCATTGCCTTTCCCACGGGCGGTATTCCGAAGGGCATCAAATATTCCGGGACTCAGGATATACCTTCCGGCAATAGCAAGACAAGAGGGAGCCGACTGAACCGAAGGCTTTTCCACCATGGCATCCAATTCAAGAATCCGGTCGGTCAGGACCTTCCCGCCTACGATCCCATAGCGGTCCACCTTTTGGACTGGCACGGTCTCCACAGCCACCACAGAATACCGATACTGATTATACACATCAATCAGTTGCTGGGTAACCGGAATGACGGAATCCATAATGGTGTCGCCAAGGAGCACTGCAAAAGGTTCGTTTCCCACATGATGCTGACAATATGAAATGGCATCACCCAGCCCGTTCATTTCTTTCTGCCGAACAAAATGGATGTTGGCCAGATCAGATAAATGCCGCATTTCATCGTACAATGCTTCGTCTTTCTCCCGAAGCTTTTCTTCCAGCTCCACATTGCGGTCAAAATGGTCCTCGATGGCCCGCTTTCCACGCCCGGTTATGATCAGGATGTCTTCTATGCCTGAATCAATGGCTTCCTGAACAACATATTGAATGGTTGGCGTATCTACAATGGGCAACATTTCCTTTGGAGACGACTTGGTGGCCGGGAGGAATCGGGTTCCAAATCCTGCGGCTGGAATTACAGCTTTACGTACCATGTTTGGATTTTTGCTTTGGTTCAGGAGAAATAAGGCTTGATGACGCGGGCATTAATCCGCTTTAAAGCCATTTGCAATTTGTTGAGTTGTTCATCGTCCTCATACATACCAATAATTGACCCACCGGATCCGGTGAACTTTGCAGAGGCACCCGTTTGGCGGGCAGTTTGCACCAGCTCCATATTGGAGGCGCTGATGTTCATGATTTTGCATCGGTTGTCAAAATTCTCATTGATGAGCCGATGTAATTTTGAATAATCCTTTTGAAGCAGGGCAGCTCTACCCTCGAGGGCTATTTCGGCAATTCGGGCAAGGGTATCAATTACGTGTACATCACCCTTTTCATATCGGGTCTTAATGTCGTTCAATACCTTACCACTTACTTTGCTTAGATCGGTTTTATAGGCGATGTATAAATTGGGTAAAAGACCAATATCCAATGGTTCATATGTTCCGGAGCCGGTTTTCAGGAGGTTTTCTTTTTCGAAATCCATATATACACAACCCTCGAAAGCCTGTATTACTCTATCCTGCAATCCGGCATTGATGCCCATTTCTTCTGTTTCTGCCTTCAGCGCCAGGGTGGCCAGTGCCGAAGGTTCAAGAGAAACCTCATAAAATTGCATCAATGCCCTTAAAGTGGCAATCACAATGGCAGAGCTCCCCGCCAGACCTACTTGTCTGGGAATAGAAGAATGGTAGCGTATGGTAAAGTTTCTATTGGGAAGCCGGATGTCGTAAACATCACAGTGATCAACAAATTTTTTGATGGCGGCTTTAACAATTGGTATTCCGCCGTTGTAGCCTGTTTGGGAAACGGTTTTCCGAAGCTGGTGCAGGCTGGAAAAAATGTTGCTGTCTGATTCCTGAGGTTCAATCACCAATTCAGGTGATTCATACAACATCACCTGGGCTCCAAAGTTCTTGACAATGAGCGAAATGGTTTTTCCGAAATAGCCATCTGAAGGGTTTCCCAACAATCCGGCCCGGGCATATGCCCTTGCATCAATGATCATTCTGGTTTTTTACAGGCCAGTCAATCGCACACAATCTGATCGTATTCGTCTTCTGTGAGCAACTGCGTTTTGATTAAATCTCCGTTTTGGTCGAAGTAACTAAGGTTATAAACCGAGCTTTGCGCCACACGACGCCCTGCAAAGAAAAACAAGCCGGCATTAGATTCAAACGGAACAATTTCATCATTGTCGGTAGGTGCTATTTCCCCGCGGAGGGTACTCTCAATACCGACCTTTTTATCGGCCTCCACCTCATAGATGGTTTCATTATCACGTTCAGCCAAAACCCGGATGTTCTTAATGGCTTTGACAAGTTCTTTCCCGGTATCGAGCTGGTAGAAATACCAGAAGCCATTTCTTTTTACAAGACAACGGGTTGGATTCCAATACATGATGTCTTCATAAATGGAGGGTACAATGGCCTTCCCATTGATGTCAATTACTCCGGCCCGATCTTTAAACCGTATGACAAACAGCGTTCGCGAAGGGCCAAAATTTCGTGCAATTCCTGAAAGATTACCACCCAATGTTTTTCGGGTATAGGGATTGAGGATGGAAAAAATCTTGCCTCTGGCCACACAAACAAATTCGCGGTTGATGGGGGAAACACCAGATAAGGAAGGCTTGATAAGAACACTTCCGTTTGTATCAGCAATTCCAACTTTCCTGTCCTGGGATATGGAGAACAAATGCCCATCCAGCATGGTAATCAGATCGTAAGCAAAAGGAAGGATTGATTTTCCCTGCTTTGAAAAAACCCCTTTTCTGTCCAGAGAATCGGTCAACACAATATAATAGCTATTGAAAATTCCTTTCGGCGTGGTATGACGGAGTATTTCAGGAGACCGGTTTCCCGAAAAGCTGATCTTTTTGCCTGACTCAAAAATCAGGTATTTCCTCGACCCTTTTTTTCCCAAAAAACTGTTCCTGAGCAACAGGGAAAGCGTGTCGAATACAGGATCTACAAACAACCGACCCTGACGGTCGATCAATCCAAATTTGCCATCGAGCCTGACAATGGCCAGTTGCCCATGAATCCGCAAACTTTCATAATCTCTGGGAAGGGTATTTCCTGCGGTATCTACGACAGAAAACCGGCCATTACGCTCTACCATGATGCCCCAGGGGCATTCTGAAATGATTGCATCTGACCTGACCTTAACCACAAGCACTTTTGAGCCCGAAATAAGGTTGATGGCTCCCGGCTGAAACAAAACCATACGGTAGTTGGCCAGTTTCCTGAATGAAGAATAAATAAACTGTAACTCCGGTTGATCTCCTTCAAGGCTTTTTAAAGCTTCAGACTCACTGAGCAAGGCTATTTTTTCTCCCAACCGACAGGCCAGATATTTGCCAGAACTGACCACTTCGTCCAATCCCTGAATTTCGAGCTTCTGGCCTTTGGTGGTAAAAAGATAAAACCTGTTGCCCTGTTGGATCGAAATCAGATTGGAACTCAGCAGGGAAATGGACTCATACCTTGCTCCCAGAATCTGGTATCCTCCAACACTAAGCAAGCCCTGTTTCCCTCCTTTGTAAACCTTGATAATCCCTTCCGAAAACCACTCTGCATCATCAAATTCACCATCCGAGATGGGCAGCGAATCCATGGTAAACAAACTTGTTTTATGGTTTCGGAAAACTTTTACAAAACTGGAGTTCCCAAGCTCACAGCGGCTGTCAGCCGGAAGGGAATCGAATTCCGGCCTGATAAAGATCTGACCACGGGATTGCATAAATCCAAATTTGCCCCGTTCCAAAAACGGAATCAGTGCGATATCCCGGAGGCGCAGCCTTGCTTCAAAGCTCAGAAAGGGAAAACCGGGGTATTTCTGAGCCAGTGTTGAGGAAGACTTTGCCTGCTTGTCCAACAGGTAAATCCACTCCCAGGCTTTTCTTGTGTTGGGATTATTGGGGTAACGGTTGATGAACTGATAGTAAACATCAGGATGATGGATCAGTGTAGCCAGTTCATAGAGCCGGTTCTGGGCCTTGACTACATATTGATTGTTGGGGTTTTTCTCAATAAAATTTTCCCAATCAGATATTTTTCCTTTTCGGGAAGTATTCTCGAAGACCAGCAAATCAGATATTTCCTTGGCAGAACGGGCCTCTCCGGCATCGGGATATTTGTTGAGAAATTCCATAAAGGCCTCATAGCTGTTTTGCTGCCTGGCCTGCTGGAAAGCCAGTGAAGCCCGCTTTTGCCGGGCCGTTTCTGCACGGGCCGATTGCGGAAATTTTTCCAGAAAATACTGGTATGCCGCCTCCGATTCCAGCCTTTCAGCCTGAGAAAATCCCAGGCTATCCAGGTAATCTCTCCGCGAATACAATTCAGCAGAATCAATCTGAAGTTTGAGGTATCTTTTTTTGCCGGCAGGGTCTTCTGTTTCAAACTTTTCGATCGCTCTGATGCAAAAGGAATAGGAGGAATCCAGCTTGAGGGTTTTTTGATATGGACTTAAGAAATAAAGTGAAAAAACATAGTTGATGCCGAAGTCATCCAAATTTCTTATTCGGGCAGAGTTGAGTGTTTTATAGGCATCTTCCAGATCTCCCTCCTTCACCTGCCGCAAACTACGTTTCACAAGATCTCCGCCTTTGGCCAAAGCATCCACCGGGCTGATCCAAAGGAACAAGCCCAGGATAACAGTCGAAAGTTTGGAAAGAAAGGAGTAGGAAAAAGGCATAAGGCCAGAAGGCGTGCTGGACTGCAATTTTACACCAAAACCAATCATTCCCCTCAATTTCTGTTAGGCAGACACAAAAGCTGAAAGGCAGTCCTTCAGCGTTGCTTGGCAGACCATGGGTTTTGGTGTTTCTTTGCAACCCTGGCAAAAAAAGCCCTTTCATCCTACCACCATGTCTGAATTCAAAGCCGCTGAGGAAAAAAGTCTGAATTTTCTTGAAGAAATTATTGAAGCCGATCTCAACTCCGGTAAACATAAATCCATCATAACCCGCTTTCCTCCGGAGCCCAATGGCTATTTGCACATCGGGCATGCCTCCAGCATTTGCCTCAACTTCGGACTTGCCAAAAAATATGGAGGGACCACCAACCTGAGGTTTGATGATACCAACCCGGCAACTGAAGAGACAGAATATGTAGAGAGCATTAAAGCCGACGTTCGCTGGCTCGGCTTCGATTGGGCCAATGAGTTTTATGCCAGCGATTATTTCCCCAACCTGTATGCCTTTGCTGTTCGCCTGATTGAAGCCGGACTGGCGTATGTAGACGATAGTAAAAGCGAAGAAATTGCTGCCCAGAAAGGCACGCCAACACATCCGGGGCACCGGAATGTTTTTGCTGAAAGATCGGTAGAAGAGAACCTGAGGCTGTTCGGAGAAATGAAGGCGGGTCTCTATAAAGATGGCGAAAAGGTTCTGCGGGCAAAAATTGATATGGCCTCACCCAATATGCTGATGCGTGACCCCATTCTCTACAGAATAAAGCACGTTCCCCACCATCGGACAGGTTCTGAATGGTGTATTTATCCCATGTACGATTTCGCCCACGGGCAAAGCGATTCTATCGAAAAGATCACACACAGCATCTGCACACTTGAATTTGCTTTACATAGAGAATTATACGATTGGTTAATTGAAAAACTGGGCATTTTTCCATCCAAACAATATGAATTTGCCCGCCGCAATCTCACCTACACTGTAATGAGCAAGCGGAAACTGCTTCAGCTGGTCCAGGAAAAACATGTCTCCGGCTGGGACGATCCCCGGATGCCTACCATAAGTGGAATGCGGAGGAGAGGATATACTCCTGAAGCCATCCGGGATTTTGCAGACCGTATCGGCGTCGGAAAGAGAGACAACATTGTGGACGTGGGACTGCTTGAATTTTGTGTGCGGGAGCATCTCAACAACATTGCCCTACGCCGCATGGTGGTTTTCGATCCGATCAAAGTATTGATCACCAATTATCCGGAAGGCAAGGTCGAAATGCTGAACAGCGAAAACAATCCGGAGGATCCGGAAGGAGGAGTGCGGGAACTGCCTTTTTCCAGGCAACTGTGGATAGAGCGGGAAGATTTTATGGAAAACCCTCCCAAAAAATACTTCCGGCTCGCTCCGGGACAGATGGTAAGGCTAAAAAGCGCTTTTATTATCCGATGCGATGCTGTTTTGAGGAACTCTGGTGGTGAAATAGAGGAATTACATTGCCATTATTTTCCAGAAAGCAAAAGCGGGGAAGACCAATCAGGATTAAAAGTGCAGGGTACTTTGCATTGGGTGGAAGCAAATACCGCCATTTCCTGCGAAATCAGGGAGTATGACCGCCTTTTTCAGGTAGAAGATCCTGGTTCTGAGGAGGGTGATTTCAAATCATACCTGAATCCTGAGTCCCTTCGGATTGTTCAGGCCGCAAAAGCAGAGCCAGCATTGGGAACCGCAATTCAGGGCGGACATTTTCAATTCCTCCGGAAAGGCTATTTCTGCACCGATCCTGAAAGCCGCCCGGAGCATCTTGTTTTCAACCGGACCGTTACTTTAAAAGATACCTGGGCCAGGGAGCAGAAGAAAAGTTAAGCTCAGATTGCCCCATCCTTGCAAACAAAGAGGAAAAACCTTTCCTTTGCAGCCCGATTTTATACGCACTGCGTAGCTCAGCCGGTTAGAGCACCAGATTGTGGTTCTGGGGGTCGTGGGTTCGAGCCCCATCGCGGTGCCCAATTTTAAAACCCCTTTCACCAAAAGGGGTTTTTCATTTCAAACGCTTCGGCGTTTCTTTGAACAAATTCTAAATTTTAAAACAACATGAATTTTCCGGAAAATCTTAAGTACACCGCCGAGCATGAATGGATTCGCGTAGAAGGTCAGGAGGCCTTTGTAGGGATCAGCGATTTTGCCCAAAGCGAATTGGGTGATATTGTTTTTGTTGACATCAATACAAAAGGTCAGGCCGTTGCCAAGGACGCCATTTTTGGTTCTGTAGAAGCAGTAAAGACCGTTAGCGATCTGTTTCTTCCGGTTAGCGGTACGATCCTTGAAGTGAATCCAGCCCTGAACAATGCCCCGGAACTGGTCAACTCCGATCCTTATGGTGAAGGTTGGATGGTACGGATTTCGTTGGCCAACGCAGGAGAAGTAGATGGATTGATGGATGCTGCAACCTACAGGAGCTCCATTGGAGCCTAAACGTCTGGACAATTCCTTTCAGACAAAACCCAGGCTTTTTGCTTGTTGGAAAAGGGATGGAAACTGAACAATATCAGACCATTAATTTGGAAACCCGGGCCTACGTTATGGCCCGTTATCAACCAGATTCACCTGTAAAAGAGCGTTTTTTTTCCTGGTGGGGTGCATTTGCAGAATTTTTCAATCAGCGCCCTTTCGATTTAATCTACATGGACCAGCTGACGGTTACACCACTGTATACCACTGTTGGTTCGGATGAAACGGCTCAATATTACCAGGAATCCAGGTCCATCATAACCGATGGACAAGAACAAGGTTTGATTAAAGACGGGGACATATCCCTTCTCAACCAGTTTGTTCGAATTGCCCTGGTCAACCTGATCAAACTTCACCATTCAAAAGGTAAAAATCTGGACAAAGGAGAACTAAAGGCAATTTTAAATCTTTGCTGGGATGGCCTTGCCATACACTGAAAAACACAAATCTTTATCACAATCCTAAAGTCAGAAACCAATCAAAAAAAAGAAAACTGCGTCCAAAGTTTTTGACATTTACGGCACAACCAATGAACAATCCGGGTATTCAGGAAACCGATACACTACCACTCATGGAGTCTTTTTATACACTCCAGGGGGAAGGGTATCATACTGGCAGACCTGCATGGTTTATTCGTCTGGGCGGCTGCGATGTTGGTTGTGTCTGGTGTGATGTAAAAGAAAGCTGGGATCCCGATATCCATCCCAAAACCTCTGTTGCCCAAATGGTGGATCAGGCTCTGGAACACCCGGCAAGGCTGGCTGTGATCACAGGTGGAGAGCCTCTGATGTATGCTTTGGACAACCTGACCTCTGCCCTCCAACATGCAGGTTTTGAGACCAATCTGGAGACCTCAGGCGCCTATCCGATAACAGGATCCTGGAACTGGGTTTGCGTTTCTCCTAAAAAATTCAAGCCTCCCCTCCCTCAGGTTCTGGCCAAAGCACATGAATACAAGGTTGTGGTTTACCACAAATCTGACCTGGATTGGATGCAACAATTCCTTCCCCATCTTTCAAAGGATTGTGCACTTTTCCTCCAGCCTGAATGGTCTAAAGCCGACACCATTCTGCCGTTATTGATTGATTACTGCAAACAAAACCCGGAATGGCGGATTTCCCTTCAAACCCATAAATACCTGAACATCCCTTAAATGCAAAACCCGGAAACAGATCCTGATTTTTCCCAGGACGAAGAACAAGACCTATACGAACACCATCGGATTTTGGTCGATCCGGGGCAATCTCTGATGCGCCTGGACAAGTTTTTATCGGTCCGCCTTCCAAATACTTCACGCAACAAAGTCCAGCTGGGCATCGAGGCAGGCCTGATTACCGTAAATGGCGGTGCAAGCAAAGCCAATTATCAGATCAAACCTGCAGACATTATTTCCGTTCGCCTTCCACATCCACCCCGGAATGAAGAACTGATTCCCCAGGACATACCCCTGAATATTATTTACGAAGACGACTATCTGCTTGTAGTCAACAAACCGCCTGGAATGGTAGTACATCCTGCCCATGGCAACTGGGATGGAACGCTGGTGAATGCCCTGATGTACTATCTCAACAGGCTTCTTCCGGAGGCCAGTAGTCCCCTCCGGCCCGGACTGGTACACCGGATTGACAAAGACACTTCAGGCTTGCTTTTGATTGCCAAAGAAGAAACGGCCATGATGAAACTGGCCAAACAGTTTTTTGATCACACCATTGAAAGGACTTACCTGGCACTGGTCTGGGGACATCCGGAACCGGCAGACGGAACCATCCGTCAACGACTGACGCGAAGTCCAAAAGACCGCCGGATTACAGAGGTTACCCAAAAAGAAGAATCCGGAAAGCATGCCATTACCCACTACAAAACCCTGGAGACTTTTTCCTACACCAGCCTGATGCAACTCAACCTGGAAACAGGCCGGACCCATCAGATTCGGGCCCACATGAAATGGCTGGGACACCCTCTTTTCGGAGATGAAGTTTATGGGGGAAGGACTGTATTAAAGGGACCAGGGTTCAGTAAATACAAGGCTTTTGTGGAGAATGCTTTTGAGCTTTGTCCCAGACAGGCGCTGCATGCAAAATCCCTTGGGTTCACACATCCTGCCACTGGGGAAAGGATGCAATTTGAATCTGAACTACCCGCAGACATGGCTTCGGTAACCCAGAAATGGAGGCAATACCAGCCCTGAAAACCATCTCAACCAATCAAGTAATCCCGGGATTCCACCTTCTGAAGGTTGGAATGTATGAGTCTGCACACAAAATATCGTTGCCAAAGTGGCTTAAATCCTGACCTATACAGATTGGGAACCAGCCTTCAGGCACATAATCCCGGATAACCTATCAGAACTTAGTAGCGGGAGCTAAAAATCAGCGCCATTCCAAACAATCCAAAAACCTTACGGACAAAAGGATAAACCATCCATCCAGGCCAACCCTGTATTGAACCATTTCAGACCAGATTACCTACCTGGCTCGAAGGAGGCTTTCCATGATGGATTCCGGGTAAAAAAAAAGGAGGGCCCGAAGACCCTCCTTTTATAAAATGGATGTCGTGTGATTAACGCACCACTAATTTTTCAGTAAACGATTTACTGGAACTGTTGAACCGAACAGTGTATACACCAGAAGACAAGTTCACTTTTACAAGTTTCTCTGTCAACTCAGCGCCATTCAGATTCATTGTTCCGCGGTAAACCACTTTTCCAACTACATCTACCAATGTAATCTGTGCGTCAGCATCCTGAATTCCTTTCACAGAAAGTGTAAATTCAGAAGCACCTGATACGGTTGGGTTCGGATGAACTCCAAACACAACACCTTCAGACAGATTGCGGATTCCGGTGATGGAAGCAGGATTGAAAATCAATTCAAAGCGATCGGTCATCGAAGCGTCAGAGCTTGAAACCTGATACACATACTGAGGATTCTCTTTCACATTGTGAAGGATACCCAACAGGTTGTCACGCAGATAAATTTCAACGCCATTGTCGAAAGACTGGATTTCAGTGAAATTAAAGCGATAAGTACCAAGAGTTCCTTTGAAGAACGTACGAAGAGGGATGGTTACCTGCTCTGAAAGACTTCCCATTGTGTTGAGCAACAAATCAGATCCATCAACCGGGAAGCTGAAATAGTAGCCAGAAGTAGACATCGCAAAGAAATCCAACTGAGGATCCAAACCATTTGAACCTTCAGGCATGAACCTTACCATACCAAGGTATCCGTATCCGGTCACACCAGGTTGTTCCATGGTGATCTTCAAACGGTTGTTGGTATTAACATTGGTTCTTGCGAATTCTCCGTTAGAACCAGAACCTGCCTTAACAGCTTCGGTACAACTCATGGTTGCAGAAGTTCCTGAAACCATTTTCACGAAGAAAGCCTGGCTTGAAGGAATGATGTTTGGCTGAGCCGGAGCAGGTAGTGCACCCAACCAACCAGAACCATTGTTGTACAAGCCATATCCATCTCCACTTCCAAGGTGGTTGTAGCGATAGATGGTATTCTGCATGTCACCAGGTTTGGTCCAGCCAGAGGCAGCATCCCAGTCAATTGGACTTGGATAAGGGTTAGACATTAAGTTCCAACCTCTCCAGTTTTCAGTACAGGCCACTTGCTGGCTCAACGTAGAGAACTCATTACAGTTCACAAAAGTATTCCTTGTCAAAGAAGGGAAAGTAACGTTCTGCTGTGCAACAGGACCACGGTTTTCGAATGTATTTGGAGAATACATTGTACCTCTTTCGATGTACACCCGGTATCCGCGACCATTCTCAATACTGGTGTTGGCAGGAGCCCTCCATCCACGTTTCTGAACGGTATCGAGATATGTGTTGTGTACATTTTCGCGATATTCAAAAATGGTAGCGTGCTGAACACCCAAAGGAATGATGTCTCCACCTTGCGCACCAAATCCTGAAAGGGGTCCGTAGGTTTTGAAATCATCTGCCCAGTCGTTGAAGTTACGTCCGATCATTGGTGAACCAAGGAAGAACCATCCGTCACCGGTTCCAGGAACATAACGCTCCATGGTAACATTTCCGGCGATGGTAGTTGCCGCAGGGATTACACCGATACGACCAGTTCCGGAGGCATTGCTTACCAATGCAAGCCTTGCTGAACCGCCCACAGTAACTGTAGCTACTGAAGCAGGATTGAAGGTTAATGCATTGACAATGTTCGCTGTACCATTGATATCCAGAGAACCGGCAGTCTTACTCACTTCCACATTGTTGAAATCTGTAATTCCGTCAATGGTTTGACCTGAAGTACCACTAAAGCGGACCAGACCAGCACCAGTTACAGAAGAACCTGTACCACCAGTCCAGTTGGCTTTTACATCCAATACAGCACCTGCACCCAAATTAATATTGGAGTTGGTTCCGCTTGTTGTAATTGATCCTACTGTCGCTGTACCGGTAATGGTTGGCGGGAATGGTGTTCCAGCCGGGATGGTAACCGCAACCGTGGCAGTTGGAGGAGCAGGAGAAGCAATCCAGTTGGATGGATTAACCCAGTTGTTTCCAAGCGGCGCATTCACAAGACCCAGCCATGTATTGGTGGTGAAGAAGTTCACTGTAGTATCTCTGCTCAACACACAACCCGATGCATCTGAAGCACTCAGGATGATGTCGTAAGATCCGGCAGGATATGCTGCACCGAAAGGATTTCCGGTCGGAGTAATTGAACCGATAGGGGCGGTAAAATTCTGTGGAAACGGAGCAATGGGAGGAACAGAGGTCCAGGAAGCAGTTTGCAACTGGTTTGGAAGTTCCATAGACCAGTACAAAATAGTTCCTACGTCCTGAGCGGCATTGTCATCCACAAGCAATCTCCAGGTTCCGTTGGCGACGGCAGCACCAAAGGTGCTGAATGGTTGCTCTGGCTCCCAGGTTCCAAAGTATGGAGCCTGCGCTTCGGTAATACCGGAGATTAAAGCACCAGAACGGAAACGGGTGTTGATGAAGTCATCACCGGTGTTTCCGCGGCGGTTTACCAGGTTAATGGTTGTTCCACCCGGAGCTTCAAGACGTACCCGAAGATCGCCTACATGCGGATGCCCGATTACAATGGAAACTGCTTCAAGTGAAGCAGCCAGAGTGCTTCCAGGCAAGGAAGAAACGACGATCGAAGAAGATACACCAGTCACGTTGTTGTCCGGAATAGCCAGGTTTGGACTGGCTGAGAAAAGAGCTGAGGCAGAACCAAGGTTCACAGATCCGTTTATGCTCACGCCATTTCCAACAACCACGTTGGCATTGGTCAATGTAAGTGAGGAAACAGGACGACTGCGAAGCGGCAATGAAGTGGCCGGCATGGTGTTGTTGGCTGGAACTACGTCACCAGTGAAAGTCACTGTTCCGGTCATAGCCAGATCCCCAGGTCCGTTAACGAAAACGTTGCCTAAGAAAACATCGGTTGAACCACCTTCTGCAAGGCTTCCTGTGAAGGTCGCTCCTACGTTGGCAGGATTACTTACCAGAGGTCCTGTTACCGTTACTGCTACAGAGAAACCTGAAGCTGGTCCGCAACCATAATTGGTTACACGGGCAAAAACAGGAATGCTTGTGGCATTACAGGTAGCGTAGTTTACACCAGAAGTAATTCCGGTCAACGCTACGTCCCTGGAATTTTTGGCGGTGATGCGGATGTTGTCAATGGCCCAGTTCACATCATTGAAAGAAGCAATTCCTTCAAATGCAATCCGGACTTCCTGTCCGCCGTAAGCAGAAAGATTCACTACATACTCATCCCAGACTGGTGTAGTTGCACTGGCAAGGTAAGCACTGGCCAAAGCCGAAGTCTTTCCACGGGTCACATTGGTCATGGTTAAAGCTGAGGAGAAGGTAACACCTCCATCCAGAGATACCTTAACGGAAGTACCAGAAGTAGTGGTAGTGGCACTTGCATAACGCGAAGCAAAGAAACGTACTTCGTAGCAAGTCGGGAGGTTGATACAAGGTGTAATAAACCGAACCGTTGCATTGTCAAAAAGCTGATCTTCGAAATACAAGGCATGTGAACCTTCCTGAGGAGCAATGGTTCCAATTCCATCCAATGGGATACTTCCTGTTCCATAAGTCCATGGATTCAATGGAGCAATGGTGGAAGTAAAGATTCCGCCTGTTGGTACAGAGTTGTTCAAACCAATACTATAAGTCGGAGATGGATTAACAGAAGAATAAGCCGTAATGACGACAGGCGTACCTAAAACATCATTGGCGGCATTCAAATCTGAAGGCCAGGTAACAGCAGTATTGAAGGAATATGAACCAGGGGTTGACATATTCAGACTTGGGAAAGTCACATCAAAAGTAGCGTTAACAGCGATGTTGGCAGGTACCACGTAGTTCACACCCAAAGGAACTGGTCCTCCGGGAGTTGTCACGTTTACACGAAGACCAACAACCGTTCCTGCAGTAATTGGTCCGATACCGACATTCCGGAAACGGGCAACAACTGGCTGAAGTGCAGTATAGCAGGAGAAGATGGTTGGGTCAAGGATGGAAACACCCTGAATGTCGTTGGCAGCCGGATCGGTGAGGATGGAACGGGCAGGAGAAAACTCAGATCCGATTCCGGGAGAACACATATTCCGTACCTCCATGACATAGGTCGCATTCGGATCCAGTCCGGTAAGGTTGTAGATGTTTGTACCTGAACCTGAAATGTTGATCGGCGTTGCCCAGGTTGCTGTTGAGAAGCCCTGAACCACCGGATTCACCTGGCGATAACGAAGTTGGTAACCTGAAGCTGAAGCCACGGCATCCCAGTTAACGGTAGCAGTACTTAAAGAAACTCCGGTGAAGGAATTTAAAGCCTGAACCGCAAGGCCACAAGTTGTGGGCGTATAGGTAAATACTGTACCACTTGTCAGATCAAATCCGGGAGGAATAGAAACTGTTGGTCCGGTTCCGCTTACAGTGGTTCCCATTACAGGAAGGGTGGTAGCCAGCTGGGTGGTTACGGTCCTGTTCCGGGTGTTCACATTGGAAATGTCGTTGTCCGGACGGTTTCCTTTGATACCCATGACAAAAGTCCTGGTCTGGAAAGGAACAACATCATAATGGAACTCAACCTTATTTCCGTTTTCATGCAACTGGATCTGGAAGTTAAACAAATCGGTAGAGGCAAAAACACGGAATTGTGTCCATTGAACCACAAGCACACGGTTAGGAGAAACCCCCTGGGTCTGATAGCTGATTTCCCCTGTTGGATAACCTTCCAGGTCACGGTGAAGTGGAGCAATTATACTTGCGAAATCGGAAGTCGCAGTGCTGATAGCGCTACTGAGGGTATTTGTAATGGACATCGGGTTATTTCCCAATTTGATATAACCATTGGTACACACACCGAAATTATTGAATACGGTTCCGTTGTACGTAAATGGAAATCCGATCGGAATACCATTTCCGGTAATCTGATCTCCAATACCTACAGAATAGTTGCCTCCATCAAGATAAATGATCTCATCCCAGTCATCACCAAATGTTTCCAAAGGATAGTCGGGAAGGGTGGTACGTCCTACATCTGTATTAGGTGTATAAGTTCCTACAGATTGAGAAAACACATACTTCAGGTTTCCAACTACAACCCGGCCACCAACTGGATCGGCAAGGGCAGCTGGATAAGGGCCGGGGGCAGAAGCTCCACCGGCAGCAACAATATTAATATCCCCGGAAACCACACTGAAATCAATGGTATTGTTTTCGACCGCTGTTCCGGAAACATCTACCGTCACCCAATAATGACTGGTTCCAACACTCAACGCCTCTCCCAAACCAGAGAAAGTAGCTGAACCAGCTGAAATACTCACAGCAGAACCAACCTGGGTTGGTGTTGTAAAGGTAGTACCGGTTGTTTTCCACAAACGCACACCACTGGCTGCTACATCGGTAGCAGCATCTCCTGTATACGTGAACTCAATGGAATTCAAGGTCAAAGTACCGTTGCCTCCATTTACCGGAATATCCACCCTCAAAACAGTGGTTTGAGATGTTCCAGCTACTACACTTGACGTACCGGCAGGAGACTGGCTCACCAAAATGGCACCAACAGTGGCTGGTGGCGGAGGTCCGATGTACACATTGTCAAGAGAAGGAGAAAACGCTGAACGTACTACACCATCAAATACAACATAAACATTTGAGCTTACATTAAACCCAACGGGAATGTTGGCAGAGTATTGATACCATCCGGCGGCCGCTTCGGCTGGAGCCTGGCTGAACAATCTGGGTATTTTGATCAACCGGGTAGCACCTGTTACTGAAGGAGTGGTGTTTACATGAACTGTTATAGAGTCGTTTGTTCCTGAAGTACCCCGATAAACCCAAAAGTTCACCAAACCCTGTGGCACACCCAAGGTTGTAAAGTCCATTGGAGGTGAAATCAGAAGAGAGCGGCCTGCAGGTGTCCAGAAAACCTGGGCATAATGTGTTCCGCTTTGCGGTCCGGGTACCGCATCGCTTGCGCCGGAAAAGTACTGCCAGACCTTTGTAGGGTCCGCAGAAGCAGGCCCGGTCTCATTCCTCCAGCATGAAGGAGTTGTTGCACCGAAATCTTCATACAAACCAGCACCCATGGCTACTGGAGTACAGTTTGTGGTAAAAGTGGTGGATGTCCACGTTGAAGCCGGGCCACCGCAATTGCTTCGCACACATAATGTATACGTTGTATTGGCTGTTAAGGATGCAAGGTTCAATGTAGTTCCGGCCTGGTTTCCAGACTGGAGGGGAGCACCTGAACCGCAAGCACCTGAAGTGCGCAATTCCCAATCGTAAGAACTTGCTCCTACACCACCTGTCCAGCTGTAACTGGCTGTCACAGTACCCATGGCGGTATTTGTGAGTGCGGTAATCGGTCCGCAAGGAGAAACATCGGTAATTTCGATGTTGTCAATACAAAAATACCAGGGGGCAGAAGTCGTCGTGGAATCGTGAATTGAAAAATAATATGTTCCAGACGAGGTTGGGGTAAAGCTGGAAATGTTCAGGTTGAAAGTGGTATTGACCGGATTCGCAATGGTATTCATTGTAATCGTCTGACCTCCTGGAGTAGGGGTCGGAGCAGTTCCAACTTTATTTTTGATGTAAAAACCTGCAATAGCATCTGTGTTTGCATATTGGTAGGTCATATAATAGGTCGTTCCGGCAGTCAAGGCAACAGGAACAGAATACAAATAGGTGTTACTGGCCCACCTGGCCCATATGTACCTGGTTCCCGCATAAGCTCCTATTCCGTTACGAACGGGGGCATTTGCAGTGGTCATATTAGCACCTGTGGTAAAAGAGGTATTCCAGCAAGCGGAAACTACACCCGCACCCACAGATCCCAGACCTTCAAAAGTTTCTGTAACAGGCACAGAAAACGGGTCGCAGGCCGTGGTGAATGTAACTGAAGAAGCATTACTTGTTGTCGGCCCGGTACAATTGGCAACCACGCAAAAAGTATATTGGGTATTGGGCAACAAGGAAGAAAGGTTGGTTGTAAGACCGGCAACACCTGTGGCAGAGTTTACTACAGAACCACCAGCACAGGAAGATCCTGTTCTCAGCTCCCATGAATAATTCAAGGCAGTAGGAGAAGATGTCCAGGTCATTGTGGCAGAACTGTTTGTAACTGCACTTGCAACCGGTGCTCCGGGAGGAACGCATGAGGCCGGGGTCCAGGTAAACGTAGTTCCCGAAACAGGGATAGTAACTGTGGTATTGAACGTACAACTAGCTGTATTCGATCCTCCAGCTGTAGTGGTATTCCAGTTGGTGGTGGTGGTACGGTTGTTGTAATCGGTGTTTACAGTTCCTCCCAATCCAATCTGAGCAGTACTGGAAGTAGCATTCCAGGTCATAGCCCCAAAAACCACCTGCACTGTATTGGAGGTTTCATTCAGGCGAATTTGAAAGTTCAAATTCTGACCTGTTCCAGCTGTACCGAATCTTCTGTAATTCGTCCACTGAACCACACAGGTACGGTTAGGTGAGACACCAATGGTCTGCAACCTTAATTCAGAACCGGTTTGAGCCTGAAGATCTGCTGCCAATGCGGCAATACGGTTTCTCAAATGGGAAGGCGTAATGACGGAAGTGGATCCAAGAGGAGTGTACGAGCTGGTTGAAACAATGTTCACAGAAGGCGTTAAGGAAGAACTTCCCAGGCTGATCCATCCATTGTTGTTGATGGCCAGAACGTTGTAAACAGTACCATTGTAGGTAAAGTTAAACCCGATGGGTAATCCGATACCTGTTGTGGTTGTCCCACCTAATGGAGTCAGGGGGGTAACAAAACGCGGATCATCAGATGAGGTATTCCCATAAACGGTACCCCCTGAGATAGCCGAATACGCACCTGCTGATTGGGCAAACGTGTAGGCGTTTACCTGTCCATAGGATGCGTAGAGTGTAGCAAAAAACAAACCCAAACTGACAAGCCAGGGCGTTTTTCGCAGCGTAAAAGTTTGTCTCATACGATTGAACATGATTAAAAGGATTAAAAAAAAAGAACAAGGTTATTTTCCAGACAATTTTACCAGCACATCGGGACTCAATCTGTCGGAAGGACAGTTAAGCAAACCGGTGATGGCCCTGAGTTGCCTTGATGAAAGCAAAATCAGGTCAGGATTTCCCAATTGGAACATCCGTGCAGAAACCGCATTCGGAAAAATGAGATATCTATAAGATTCATTTTCTCCCGGGATGCTTTTAAGGTCCTGGATCAAAGCCAGCAGACCTTTGTCGAGAGCCAATAACTCCTGGGCTGTTTCATCACCGCGCATCAGCAGGACGAGAACATTGGAGCCTGGAGCGTCAGCGCTATCCAACCTGGGGGCCACAACGGCCTGTCTCGGTGGTAGGGCTTTGGCAGGATTGGCTTTTACGGGCTGTGGGGCTTGTTTTTTAGGAGCAGCTGTCTGGCCTGAAACCAGAAATCCCCAAAACATTAATGGAAAAAGGAGTGTAAAGCATTTTGCCATAGGCGAAATAAGGTTTGAATAAAGGTTGGAACGGACGGTAAATATATACAAAGTTTTCACTTTTGGTAACCATTTGTTAAAAGAATTTTCATTTATAACACTGTTCAGAAATCCTGAAATCAGGATTTCTGAACAGCTAATTCTTTCTATTATCCTCTATTGACGGAGGAAAGTCAATGGTTTGGAGGCTGTTTTAGAATGTTTGTCGAAGAATCGAACAAAATAGGCTCCCGAAGTCAAGTGGTTCACATTCAGGGCTACTTCTCTGGCCTCGGTATCCAATTCTACCGTTGTTACCAGCTTTCCAAGAACATCACGAATCTCCACCCGACCTCTCGAACCGATGGCAAGCCCAGACAAAAAGAGCTTGTCTTTGGCAGGATTGGGGTAAAGAGAAAGTGCCTGAAGATCAGAAACTGTTCCTGAAACATTCGTCAGGTCCTGAAAACGTACATTGGTAATGAATACATCAGAAGTGTCGTCAATCCGGATTCCATCACTTGCCTTCATTGCAATGCGGAGTTCCTGATTTGGATATCCGTTCAGGTCCACCAGATATGGTTTGAAAGCCTCATTCGGAGCATCAACCATATTTTTCTTCACCACAAAAACCGGAGACCAGCTGGATCCGCAATTCGTAGAAACCAAAACCGAAATACTGTCATCAATGTCCAGAACGCCCGGAAGATTGGTTCCAGGTGTAACCGCTGCCATATCGAAAGCAAGCCCACCATGTGCATTCATCAGAACACCCGGAGAAAGCACCCACTCATTCCTGGTTGCCCCACGCATATCAAATTTGAGGCAAGCCTGGTTCTGATAAGTTCCACCAGACCAGAAAGAATTTCCAATGGCAGGGGTAGAGGCTCCTGTTGCTTCATTCCACCCAATATTGACCTCACCCAGGTTGTTTCCGATATAGGGTACAAGGTTGATGGGAGCTGATGGAACCTGTACTTTGGCTACAGTCACTTTAGAGGAGTCATTTAAACCGAGTACATCGCCCTCCAGTCCTGTCCAGGCTTTGATCGGGTAATTTTGAACTGAGGAAAGATCCGCAGTTTGCGTAAATGTAAAATTGGCAGATTGTCCGGCAGTCAATGTCTGATTGTAATTCTGACTGACAGGCGGCTGGTTTCCAATCTGGTACCGGACAGGGAAGTTGC
>JBIPNA010000176.1:0-7100 GCA_044375665.1 Catalimonadaceae bacterium | reverse complement strand
GCCAACGACGGAAGAGCGGTCCGCACCTGGGGTCTTCAGGAAAAACGATACTTTCATAAAAAACTACTTTTGAACATTGTAAAAATAGTTGAGGGGACCACACCAACCTAATGAAATCGTCCCCAAAATCGTCCCCCATTCCTTTTTTATCAACAAAAAACCCTGCAATCAATTGATTAACAGGGTTTTATTTATTTGGCGTGTGATCCCGTTTGGATTCGAACCAAAGACCTACTGCTTAGAAGGCAGTTGCTCTATCCAGCTGAGCTACGGGACCTTTTTTTCTTTTCGGACCGCAAAGTAAAGTAAAATTGCGCTTTCCTATTCTATAACCATGCGTCATTTATTTCTTCTCCTTGTCTTCGTTGCCTCCTTTTCCCACCTCTGGGCTCAAAAACCAGCTCCTTCCTTCGGCGCTCCTGATAACCTGATGCCCGGTGGCGTCTACTATTACCCCGAAGCCTGGAACCGAAACCAATGGGCCAGAGACATCAAAAGAATGAAAGACCTCGGCTTCGAATTCGTCCACATGGGCGAATTTGCCTGGGCCAAAATGGAACCCAAAGAAGGGCAATACGACTTCGAATGGCTCGACGTTTGTGTCAATGAATGCCGGAAAAATGGCCTGAAAGTGGTCCTCTGCACACCCACCCCCTGCCCGCCGGCATGGTTGACGGCCAAACACCCCGAAATTTTCATCGTCAACGAAGACGGCCGTGCCTGGATGCATGGAAGCCGACTGGCCGTTTCGTATACCCACCCCACCTTTCTCAAATATGCCGATGCCATCATCGACCAGCTGGCCCAACGGTACGGAAAAGATGCCGCCGTGATCGGCTGGCAACTGGACAACGAACCCCATTACGGTCCCCTCTACGACTATTCCACCCACGCCAGAAACACTTTCGTCGACTGGCTCAAAAAGAAGTACAACCAAAACCTCGATTCCCTCAACCACCACTGGGCCCGCATGTTCTGGAGCGTAGACTACAGCGACTGGAACCAGGTCCAATTGCCCAACGACAAAACCAACAGTCTCAGCGGAACCCCACACGCTATGCTCGATTTCCGCCGGTTTAACGCCGAAGAACTCGCCAAAGGCCTTCGCCACCAGGCCGAACGCCTCCGCAAAGGCATCGAACCCCGGCAATGGATCACCACCAACTTCGCCTACAACAAATTCCTGCCCTCTGTCGATCCTTTCCTCAATAAAAAGGACCTCGATTTCCCCTCCCACACCATGTACCTGACCAATACCTACCTCAACTATGCCAAAGACAAATTGGGCTTCCGGTTGGGATCGGGAATGGAAATTGCGTTTGCCCAGGAATTAACCCAGTCCATCTCCGGCCAGACAGGCATTATGGAACTGCAGCCAGGTCAGATCAACTGGGGCTCCTACAACGCACAGCCCTATCCCGGAGCCGTCCGCATGTGGGTTTGGCATGCCTTCGGAATGGGCGAAAAATTTGCCTGCACCTACCGCTACCGCCAACCCCTGGCCGGGAGTGAACTGTACCACAACGGCATTATGGAAACCGATGGCATTACCCTCGCCAGAGGTGGAAAGGAATTCACCGATGCCCTGGCCGAAATCAGGACCCTCAAAAAGAAACCTTTCCAAAACCCGGCCAGTCTGGTGAGCCGCAAAACCGCTTTTCTCTGGAAACAAGCCAACCTCATGGATATGGAAATTCAAAAACATACTACCCAATGGGACAGCTGGCAGCACTTTTTCACGTACTACGAAAGCCTAAAAACCATGGGCTGTCCTGTAACCTTTGTTCAGGAAGACCAAACCCTGGACCCCAAAACCCATCCTTTCCTGGTGGCACCCGCCTACCAATTGATGGATGGCCAGGTCGCTGCGAAGCTCCGAAAATATGTTGAGGCTGGAGGGCATCTGGTTCTGAGCGTCAGAAGCGGACAGAAAAACCAAAATGGGCATTTATGGGAAGGCCCTCTGCAGGCGCCTATCCTGGACCTCATCGGAGCCAGAATTCAATATGTCGACCAGATGCCCCCTGGGGTTTCGGCCAAAATCCAGTTCGATGGAAGCAGCTACGAATGGGGTACCTGGGCCGATATCCTCGAAGTAACCGAAAAGCCTGCAACCGGGTCAAAAGCAGAAATATGGGCAAGGCATGAAGACCAGTTTTATGCGGGAAACCCTGCTGTTGTTCACCGCAGTCTAGGAAAAGGAACCGTGACGTATATAGGTGCATGGACGAAAGACCAGGAACTGGAAAGAAAAGTGCTCCGGAAACTCTACCAGAAGGCCGGAGCTGGAATTCTCGACCTTCCCCGGTATGTATTCACCGATTTCCGTGAAGGATACTGGGTAACGGTCAACTATACATCCGTGCCCGCAAAAGCTCCGGTACCTCCGGGTGCACGCATCCTGTTTGGGAAACAGGAGGTAAGACCGGGAGAGGTCTGCGTCTGGACAGAATAAATTTAGGTCAAAAACAGACATAGTTGTTTCAGTGGCCGGGTTTTTTCGGAAAAGACCCGGCCACTTTGTTTTTGAAATGAAATCCCTGCGGACCTTATTCAAATGGATCGACCCATTTCAATTTCAGGCTTTTCAAAAGGAGGGGGACAAACGTGCAAAAACGAAGCAGATTTCTTCCCATGCCGACTGTTCCGGGTTTTTGTAAGATTCTGCCCAAAAACCAGCACATTTTCCTTACCCCATTCCTCATAAAACGCCAGGAAACAGTTCAGGAAACGATTTGGCAAAATGCCGGGGACAAAATCAGGAGGTGGGAATGCAACGGGAACCAGCATTAATGGTCCGGCTTCGAACAAAAGTTGACCCAATTTCCTGAATTCCTACTTCGGTGCGCTTCGGGTCCAAAGGGACCATGCTGGTGCAGTGGCCACCTCTACATTTGTAACAGAAATCGGAATTGCATATGCCCGACACATACAACGCCGATTTTTTTTCTTGGTTGAACGATTGATTGGAAATGGCTCAGGATCCTTGGTTCTGAGCCATTTTTTTCATGCCGGCTCCCGATAAGGTTTTTGCCCCATGCCATTCTGTTGCACCCGGCTTCGTACTTTTGCGGCATGAAAAAACGCCGCCCAGCAGAATCCTTTGTCAGCTCTACCGAATTCGTATTGCCCAATGATACCAATACCCTGAACAACCTGATGGGAGGGCGGATGATGCACTTTATGGACATTGTCGCCGCCATTTCGGCACAACGCCACAGCCACCGGATCGTCGTAACCGCATCGGTCGACAACCTCAATTTCTCCAAGCCCATCAAACTGGGTTCAGTGGTCACCATTTCGGCCAAAGTCACCCGCTCCTTCAATTCTTCCATGGAAGTACATGTTGTGGCCGACACCGAAGACAACATGCGTGGCATCAAAGAAAGGTCCAACGAAGCCTTTTTCACCTTTGTAGCGGTCGACCAGAACGGACGTCCGATTGATGTCCCTGAAATAGAACCGGAAAATGAAGAAGAATGGCGCCTGTACGAAGGCGCACTGCGCAGACGGCAACTCCGGTTGTTGCTCGCCGGCCGCCTGAAACCGGAAGACGCCACCGATCTGCACCGCCTTCTGGATGTCCGACACTAATCTGCCTTCCATTAAAAATCAGGCATTTCCCATTGAAGTTTCCGGGGAAACCTTGCTGCTATTTCCCCAAAAATTTGCCTTTTGGGAAAGGACAGAAACCCTGTTTCTGGCAGATTGCCACGTAGGAAAGGTTGCCCATTTCCGGAAAGCCGGTTTCGGACTCCCTACCCAGGCAGGTATGGAAACCTTTGGCCAACTCCAACAAATGCTGTTGTCGGTTCCGGCCCGAAGGCTGGTTTTGTTGGGCGATGTGTTTCACAGCGACGTAAACCAGGATTTCGACCGCTTCCGGCAATGGCGGAAAGGATTCCCCAACCTGCACATCGACCTGGTCCTCGGTAACCACGACCAGGCAGGTCGGGCCCATCTCGGAAATCTGGGCGTCGACCTCCACGACAACCTCGTTTTGGCTCCCTTTTATTGCTCCCATGCTCCGGAATCCGATTCGCCCAAAGGTTTTAATCTTTGCGGCCACCTTCATCCCGGTGTCTCCCTCAGTGGTAAGGCCGGCCAGCATGTGAAAGTGCCCTGCTTCTGGAAAGGCGAAAACCACCTTTGCTTTCCTGCCTTTGGTCAATTTACAGGTTCGGTGGCGGTTAAGCCAAAACCCGAAGACCTCCTCTTCGCCATTACGCAAAACAAAATCCGCTGTCTGGAAGGACGCATTTTGGTTTGATCCATCCCTCTTCCTTCTTCTTCGGATAAATCCGGACCCGGCGGAAATCAAACATTGCTCCGACAAAATTTCAGGAAAGTTCCTGGATCAGGGAGAAAATCTGCCCTTTTGACCCAAAACCTCCAGGCAACGCCTTGAATATCAGCCAAATTGGCCGAAAACTGGAAAGGGAACAGGATTTGAAGATTCGCTTGTCAATAAACAACCCTTATGAACCTAAACAACTTTACCGTAAAGAGCCAGGAAGTCGTACATGAAGCTGTTCAAATCGCTTCCCAACGAAGCCATCCCGCCATTGAGAAGGTCCACTTGCTTTCGGCCATACTTACCGGCGAAGACCAGCTGGTTTCCTTTATTTTCAAGAAACTGTCTGTAAACCGGATTGGTTTGGAAACCAAGGTAAGCACTTTGCTGGACAGCATGCCCCGGGTTTCGGGGGGAGGAAGCCCAAACTTTAGCAATACAGCTTACGATACCGTCCAAAAAGCCATTGCCTCCCTTCAGGAATTTGGTGACGATTACGTTGCCATCGACCATTTACTCCTTGCCCTGACCAAAGGCAGCGACCCGGTAGCCAAAATTCTATCTGAAGAAGGCCTTTTGGAAAAGCCGATAAAATCGGCCATGCAGGAAATCCGGGCCAAACAAAAAATAAATGACCCCAATGCTGAATCCAAATTCAAGGCCCTGGAGAAATACTCCAAAAACCTGAACCGGATGGCCCAGGATGGCAAACTGGATCCGGTTATCGGGCGGGATGAAGAGATTCGCAGGGTGCTTCAGATTTTGAGCCGCCGTACCAAAAACAACCCCATTCTATTGGGTGAACCTGGTGTTGGTAAAACAGCCATTGCGGAGGGCCTGGCCCAACGCATTGTATCCGGCGATGTCCCCGAAAATCTGAAGACCAAACAGGTTATTTCCCTGGATATGGGCTTGCTGGTGGCAGGTGCCAAATACAAAGGGGAGTTTGAGGAACGCCTCAAAGCTGTAATCAAAGAAGTGATTGATGCGGAGGGCGAAATCATCCTCTTCATAGATGAAATCCATACCCTGATTGGTGCCGGATCGGGCGGAGAATCGGCCATGGATGCCGCCAACCTGTTGAAACCCGCACTGGCACGGGGAGAATTGCACGCCATTGGTGCCACTACCCTGAAGGAATACCAGAAATACATCGAGAAAGACAAAGCCCTGGAGCGCCGGTTTCAGGAAGTGTATGTAGAAGAGCCCGATTTGCCTTCCTCCATCTCCATTTTGCGGGGAATCAAGGAAAAATATGAGCTTCACCATGGGGTTCAGATAAAAGACGACGCCATCATTGCTTGTGTTGAACTTTCAAACCGGTACATCACCGACCGTTTCCTTCCCGACAAAGCCATTGATTTGATGGATGAAGCGGCCAGCAAACTCAGGATTGAGATTGATTCCCTTCCCGAAGAACTGGATTCTGTGCAAAGGCAGATTATGCAACTGGAAATCGAGCGGGAAGCCATCCGAAGAGAAAATGATGTCGAAAAGGAAACCCGCCTCAGCAAAGAAATCGGCGATTTATCCGAAATCCGAAACGCCCTGAAAGCCCAGTGGGAATCGGAGAAAACGGTCATCCAGGGCATCCGGAAAGAAAAAGAAAATATAGACCGGCTGCGTCTGGAGGCCGAGCAGGCAGAACGCCAGGGCGACTATGGAAAGGTAGCCGAATTGCGTTACGGAAAAATTCGGGAAGCAGAGGAACAGCTCCAAAAGTACAACACCCAATTGGGAGAAAACCAAAAGGGAGCCATGCTCAAAGAGGAGGTCACAGCCGAAGATATTGCAGAAGTAGTGGCTAAGTGGACAGGAATTCCTTTATCCCGGATGCTCCAATCGGACAGGGATAAATTACTGAATCTGGAAGCTGAACTGGGAAAACGAATCTCGGGGCAACAGGAAGCCATTTCGGCCATTTCGGATGCCGTTCGTCGAAGCAGGGCCGGACTTCAGGATCCCAAAAGACCCATTGGATCTTTTATCTTCCTGGGACCTACCGGCGTTGGAAAAACGGAAGTGGCCAAAGCCCTGGCCGATTACCTCTTCAACGACGAAAATGCCATGGTCCGGATCGATATGTCGGAATACCAGGAAAAACATGCGGTAAGCCGATTGGTTGGAGCCCCTCCCGGATATGTGGGTTACGATGAAGGCGGACAGCTCACCGAAGCCGTCCGGAAAAGACCTTATTCGATAGTCCTTCTGGATGAAATTGAAAAAGCCCATCCCGACGTATTCAATATCTTGCTTCAGGTCCTCGACGATGGCCGCCTTACCGACAACAAAGGCCGGACAGCCAACTTCCGGAACACCATCATCATCATGACCAGCAATATGGGGGCTTCGCTGATTCAGGAAAACTTCAGCCGGATGACAGAGGATAATGCCTTCGATCTGATTTTCGATACCCGCGATCAGGTCATGGAATTACTGAAACGCAGCATCCGGCCCGAGTTCCTCAACCGGATTGATGAAGTAATCATGTTCAGGCCGCTTAGCCAGAAAGAAATCCGGAAAGTGGTTGACATTCAGTTTGCCATCTTAAAGGAACGATTGGAAAATGCCGGCATCCACATGGAAGCTGAGCCCCAGGTACTGGATTTTCTTGCTGAAAAAGGATATGATCCGGCTTTTGGTGCACGACCACTAAAAAGGGTGATTCAACAAAGGGTGATGAACCCACTATCAAAGGAAATTCTGGCCGGCACCATTCGAAAAGATGCCATCATCCTAATGACCTTAAACGACGTGGAAATAAAGTTTGTCAACCTGCAAAACCAGACTTTAGAAGTGTAATAAT
>JBIPNA010000175.1:0-7121 GCA_044375665.1 Catalimonadaceae bacterium | reverse complement strand
AACCTCACCACCAAAAGTTCCAACAGAAGCGTTAGGCCAGCCTGAAAACTGGAGGACTGGCCAACCGTCAAATTGAATCCGGACGTGTCGTCCTTTGGAAATCAGAGGTACATCCATTGCCTTGATGTACAATTCCACAGCTTTCGTTGCGAGATCTGGCATAATGGTTACCAGTCCTTCGTTCTCTTTTACAGTTTCCCCAATTCCGACTTTCAATGCCTTCACAACATAACCATCCTGCGGAGATGTAAGGGCATAATTGTTGCGGCGGACCTCCACATTGGCAATTTTGTTTCTAAGCTTTGAGTATTCACTTTGCGCATCGGCCAGGTAGCTTTGCTTTGAAGCAAGCTCAGAACTGGCTTTCGCAATTTTATCCCCATACTCAGCTTCCACTGAATTTAACTCAATGACAGCATTGAGCAATTCATTTTTTGAGACAAAATACTTGTTCTGAGCGCTGGTCCTTTTTGCCAAAGTTTCCTGAAGCTTAAGATTTCTGCGCTCCAGATCGGTAAGAGAGATCAGCCCCTCTTTATCGTAAAGGGTTTTGAATCGCTCGAACTGGACTTTCGCCACCTGGAACTGAATTTTCTCTGCTTCGAAATCGGTAGAGTCGCTGATAACCTTAAGCCGACTTTGGCGAACCTTGTTTCGTGCCTTATTCAAAGAAAAACCCAGTCCGTTTTCAAGGGCTGTCAACTGACGACGGATAGCTTCTACCTGCCTTTCTGTTGCAGAAATACTGCTTTCTTTTGCAAAAAGCTGCTCCTCAAGCCTGGTGAGTAATTCAGGATCAAAATAATCATCCTTTATCTCAGCTAAGGTAAGGATGGTATCTCCCTTATTGACAAACTGCCCCTCTTTTATCGACCATTTCACAATTCTACCGGCAATGGCTGTCTGTATTGTTTGTGGCCGGTGGGCAGGATCGAGAGCGGTAAGTTTTCCCTTACCTGGGATATTTTGCTGCCAGGGAAGAAAAAGGCTCAAAAACAGCATGGAGGTAATGCCCAGAAGCCAACGCGCAAGCACCAATCCAGCCTTGGATGTGTTCATGGTCCTGAGTGCCTGGAACTCTTGTCGGGCCCAATCCCGGGGAACCTGATTTCGGGAAATATTCAGCATCAGAGGTCTTTCAGGAAGGGTTTAATTTCATTATAACTTCCACTTGCGAGCAACTGGCCTTTATCCAATAAAAATACCTGATCGCAGGCGGCCATTAAATCTTCATCATTGGAAACAAAGCCAACTGTCAAAGGCTGATTCCGATCCATAAGCAGGTTGTAAATATTATTGCGGTCGGTTTTTTCCAACATGAAAACCGGATAAGAAATGATAAGCAGCTCTGGTTTCACTACCAGGCAACGTGCGATAATGAGCTTTTCCAAAACGGAATTGGCCAGCATATTTCCGGTGCCGACCAGGTCAGTAAGGATGCCTTGAGGTAGCCGGTTGATATCATCCATCAGGTGAAGCTTTTCCAAAACTTCTGCCACATCCCGGTAAGAAATACCCGGTTTTCCCAATGTGATGTTTTCAAGTATTGTCCCATCAAAAATTTCGGACCGGTCAAAGTTTTTACTTACCCGATCCCGGTAATGGTTGATCTCTACATCCCTGAAAGATATCCCATTTACACTGAAATTTCCTGTGTAGGAAGTATACAATCCGCCCAACAACCGGGCAAGTGTTTCTTTTCCTGATTCGCTGTAACCGGAAATACAAAACCTGGATCCCGAAGAAATATCCATGGTTAATCCATTGAGTGCTTCTTTTTCGGAATTGGGATAAGAGAAATGGACATCTTTCAACTTCAATTCCATGCCATTTTCACGGTATGGTAATTCATCAATAAAACCTTTGGGGCGCTCCAATGGAAGGTCTGTAACATCTCCGAGTTTTTCAACCCCCGTCAGAAGGTCATAGAATACATCAATGTTTAATACGATTTTCTCCAACGCGCCAACCACAATTATGATGACGAGTTCCGAAGCTACAAACTGACCAAGGGTAATCTGCCTGTCCACAACCAGAATTGTTCCCAGAATAAGGATACCTGCAGTAACCAAGGTCTTAAACGCAAGTACATTTCCATACTGGAGAATCAAAATTCCAAAGTGTTTCTTTCTGTAAATCAGATAGTTATTGACAAACCGGTCGGTCTTTTCCAAAGGAAGGTTGGTTGTGCCGGCAAGCTTAAAAGTAGACAATGTGCGGGCTAATTCTTCAAACCATTGTGCAATTTTGTATTTGTATTTGGATTCCTTCAGACTGGTTTCCAATCCTTTTTTCCCGGATAAATGAAAAATAAGGTAGACCAAAGCCACCAGAAACCCTGAAAACACAACGAAAAAGGGGTGGTAAAAAGAAAGCAGGAGAAGCCCGAAAATAATCTGGAGAAAAGCAGCTGAAATATCAATCAACAACTTGGGTAATCCTTTCTGGATGTTGACGATTTCAAAAAACCGGTTCATCAGCTCCGGCGGATAATACCCTGCCAGACTCTCCATTTTCAATCTTGGGATTCTATACGCAAGTTCAAAAGAGGCTTTGGCAAAAATCCTTCGCTGGAGAATTTCCACGAGGGTCATTTGCATGATCTGAAGTCCCCCCGATACCAAAACGCCAACAATAACCAGACTAATCAGAACGACAACCGAATTGATAAAGCGTCCGCCGGAAATAAGGTTGATGATAGACTGGATTCCGATCGGCAAACTGAGGGAGATCAGACCGATCACCATGGCATATACATAGATATACCAGATGTCCTTTTTTTCGTTTCCCAAAAGGCGCATCAGCCTCCGAAAAGTGGACAAGGGCTCGGCTTCATCATCATGGACATAAAAATGACTCACCATAGAGCGCCAGGTCAAACCAGTAACCAGTAAAATTTTCTTTTGGTGGTCTCCTGATGCAGCTTCTTCTATACGCAGAAGATTTTCTTCCCTGATATGGCTCCCATCAACCTCCTGGCTTCCCTGGGCAAGAATCCTTTCTGCCCGCAATTCCCCCTTTTTAGATTGAAATACCACAACAGGAATCCAGCCTGACTGGGTATTTTCAAAAACGATATAAGGAGAAGACAACTCCCGGATTGCAAGCCTGTATTGATCGGCATCCAGAAAGTTTAATTTTACGGATATCTCAATGTTGGCGGCCTGTAGAATAAAATCATTGATGAAAAGCGGGACATCTTCAACCTGATATGTCCGATCCTCAGCAAGGGGCTTTTGAATAACACTTAGGTCAAATACATGATTGTTTTGCCTGGCAAACGCTTCAAGTGTTTTTTGGAGGATGGCTTGGTTCATGCTTGGCCTCTCGGCGTGGGTACTAAAAATCGAATTGAGGGGCAAAATTGGTTGAAAATCAAGCGGAAGAAAATGAAACATGAAAAAATTCATGCCTTCTTGAACCATTTAGCTTCTGCAGGCTTGATAGAGGACTTATTTCTTCATTAGAAAATACCTGGTCCTGGTTCCCAAAAAGGCTCTATAATTGAACGGTTTATCTTGAATTCTTAATGTAATAATGAAAAAAGCAGCACTAACAATTTTCGCACTTGCAGCCTTGGCCTATTCAGCCTTTTGCCAGGAAATCTTAACAAACCATCCCCGCTCAACGCTTCGGTTTTCTGTTGTTAAGGACCTTTTGAAGACAGAAGTTAAAAATCAGAACAATACCAGTACCTGCTGGTCCTTCTCCACATTGTCATTTATCGAATCGGAATTGCTTAAAGCGGGGAAGCCACAGGTAAACCTCAGTGAAATGTTCATTGTTCGGCAGGCATATATGCAAAAAGCCAGCAATTACCTTCGGATGCATGGCCAAACCAGCCTCGGACCGGGAGGGGCTTTTCATGATGTAGCCGCTGTTATCCGGGAGTTCGGGGTTGTGCCGGAACATGTATATCCTGGAAATCCCTGGGAAGGCGTCAAACATGACCATACCGAATTAGATGCCGCCTTGAAGGCTTATCTGGATGTTCTTGTGAAAAATGAAACCCGGATCAGTGAAAAATGGAAGCTGGTTGTGGGTGGAATTCTGGATGCCTATCTGGGAAAGGTTCCTGAAAAATTTGACTTTCAGGGAAAATCCTACACATCCAAAAGCTTCGCCGACTTTCTGGGAATACGCCCGGATGATTTCATTGAATTAACCTCCTTCAGTCATCATCCACTTTACAAACCATTTGTTCTCGAAGTTCCGGATAACTGGTCCTGGAGCCTTGTCCAGAACATTTCCTTGTCTGAAATGCAGGAAGTGGCCGATTTTGCCATCCAGCAAGGGTATACCATCGCATGGGCAGCGGATGTTTCGGAAAAAGGCTTTTCGTTTCGAAATAGCCTGGCTGTAGTTCCTGAAAAGGAATATGAATCTTTGGCTGAAATGGAAACAGATTCTGTTTTTCTGAAGTCTGTCTCTGAAAAAAACATTACCCCCGAATTACGGCAGGAAGCTTTTGACAATTACACCACCCAGGACGACCATGGCATGCACATTACCGGAATGGTAAAATCTCAATCAGGAAAACCATATTATATCGTCAAAAACTCATGGGGTTCAGAAAGGAATCATGCGAAAGGTTATTTCTATTGCAGTGTTCCTTATTACCTTTTCAAAACCACGAGTATTATGGTCCACCGCAACGGAATTCCAAAACCAATCCTGGCGAAATTAAAACTCTAAGCCTCCTTTCCTTACACATGCAACTTCGGTGAAGGGGCGACATAAAAAAGCCAGGCCAATCCAGTACTTTTAAATCATAATCTGGACTGCCATGAAAACCACTTTTTTACTCCTCTTTTCGGCAATCCTGGGATTGAGTTCCTGCAACAACAAATCTCAGAAAACATTGGCCGATTATTACGAAGATCATCCCGGAAAATCTGAAATGACTGCCACCAGGAATGTAAAAGGAAGGACAGTACGGGAAAACCGTAAACGGGTTCAATATTACAACTCCATTCAGCACAGATAATCCAGCCTCCGTTTAAAAAAAAATGTTAAAAAGATAACCAAAAGCCATCCAATTGGGTGGCTTTTTCAATTTTTCCCCAAAAACCAAGAGGAAAAAATCAAAGACTTTCCTGTTATGTCAGATTCTGCCAGAAGCCTTACGGACAATCCACTCCGCGGTCATAAAGAGCAAAATCAAGCCCAGAATCCATGGAAGATGGAACAAATTTTCATCCCAGTCGGCAAACTCAACCAAAGGTTTTGGAAGCTGCGCTTCTGAACCCAAAGTGCCCATATCTCCAACACCAACTGATTTTCCACCGGTATTGCGAGACAAATTTTTCAGCCAGTCATGCCGGGCTTCGAGATCCTGAGCCTCAAGATCAATTTTATTGACAATGAACTCGCCCTCGTCAAATTCCTGTTTTCCTTCCAAAGTAGCCGAGGCTTTATACCGGTACACCCCCGGCAATAAACCCTGAGTTCTGAAATTGGATAAGCCCCTGGCATTTACAAATGAAAATTCCTTTTTAAAGTTCTGGTTTCCTGAAATCTGAAGCTGAATTTTCTGGTCAAACACAGGTTCGAAAAGTGCATTAAAAGTTTCTACCTGAAATACGACAGGGTCGGATTCGCCCCATTCCCGGGCGACAGGAAAAACACGAAGACGCTTTTTCTTTTCGGCTGAGAGCAAAAGCTGGACTGTTTTGCGAATCAGATTGTCGCTTGCTTCCGTCTGACCATTTTTTGCAAAATCATTGATTCGCCACAACCAAAGGCCTTCTCCCCAAAAAATTCCCTTTCGGGCCGATCCTTCGGTTTGAACCGAAAGTAATGGTGTTGGAACAGTGACCCTTCCGAGCTTTTGATTCAGAATGGTTTCTGCAGGAGATTTCCAACCGAAGGAAACCGCCGGGCTTCGAAGTGGTGGCAAATCTCCTAAAGACGCTTTCCACTTTTCTTCAAAAACATATCGTTGGAAATCAGGGTTCCATTGGCCTGTAACTTCTTCACTGATATTTCCTCCACCTTGAATATTAATCCATGAAGATGCCTGAATCTTAAGTCGGTTAAAATCCGTTTGACCTCCACAAAACAAAAGCAGAGATTGATTCTGCTTTCTCAGGATATTCTCAACCTGAGCTGAAAAAGTCCCTGACCTATCCGGGAGCTGATGGAGCAAAATCAGATTCCAGTCGCCTGAAGGTAGAGGATCCAGTCCTCCTACGACCGTTCGAAGCTCGATTTGCTCAAGTTGCTCCAAAGACGCCCTGATGGCTTTAATGTCCGGATGGGGTGCCGATGCCAGAAGCAAGACCTTTTGTTTGCTGTCAATAACCTCAATAAAGACATTGCGGATGTTGTTTTCGATGGTCACCTCGCCCGGAACCGGCTCCACTTCCACCTGGTATTGCTTCAACCCTCTGGAGTCCGGCTGAACTTTAAATTCATGTGCTGCGAGGCCATTGGCACCCAAAGTCAATGTTTTCCGATCTAAAATCCGTCCACCTTGCTTTAGAAGGAGATTGACAGATGTGGTTCCGGATTGTCTGGCACGCACCAAAACAGAAACCGGGAAACGATTTCCCAGGTAAGCCACTTTGTTTACCCGCACTTCCTGAATTCGGAGGTCTTTTCTTGTTCCAGGATTTCCCAAACGAACCGTATGGACCGGCACCTTGAGAGAAAGGCCCGATAAATCGCTACCCTGGTTCAGGATCCCATCGCTCAACAAAAATACCTGAGCCAGGTTCTGGTTTTCAAATTCCTCGCTTACCCGAAGCAATGCAGGTTCAAAGGCGGAGTATGGGAGCGTAAAGGTCCTGGCTGTATCAGATTTGGTCTGGGCGTCGAGATTGGTCACATAAACCTGACTTCCATTTTCTTTGAGTTCGTTGATGAGGCTACCGAGATTTTTCCGGAGCAGTTCCAGGGTATCAGGTGGGGTCCCCAACCGAACCGACGATGAATTGTCGATAAGAAAAACCGATACCGGTGGAAACCTTGTTTCCCTAAACCGGCGAAGTAAAGGATTGAGCAGAAGGGCGAATAGAACAAAAAGCAACAGAGTCCTTAACCCAATAAGAACAAACCGTACGGCCGGAGCCCATTGATCTTTTCGGGAATACATCCACCAGGAAAAGAACAAAGCCAGA
>JBIPNA010000174.1:0-7156 GCA_044375665.1 Catalimonadaceae bacterium | reverse complement strand
GTATTCATGTGCATCGTGGATGAGCGGTTTATTCCTGAGCAAGCTTACAAGCCAGGCGGCAGGAAGTGTATCCAGGTCAACCGAAACTATTGCATCCGCCGGCTGAAACAAACCATGAAAAAGGAAACGGAGGTTGAGTTCCAGGTAAGCTGCTTTCCCTTTTTGAAAAATCAGTTTTACCCGATCCTGGAAAAATGGTTCTTCAACAAGAGCCGGTGATTTTGGAAAGGTTCTTCCCTGAAGTCGCGGCTTATACCCGTGCCGGCTAAGGGAACGGGAAATCCGGATGAGCCTTTGGTCAAACCGCAGATCAGAATTGGCGAAAATGAGGATGTTGGGTTTTACCACCGGAGGACGTAGTTTTCCTTTTTGCTTTCCTTGCGGAAAAATACGATGCCCAACCCAAACAAATCCAGACTAAGTGTAACCCTTGGATGCCTGCGGATTTCAGTCCATGCTCTGGCCATTTCCGGAGACCAGTAGACATCGTCGAAAACAATGGTGGCATGATCCGGAAGGTGATTTGCCAGGAGGTTGAAGTTGCGGATGGTGGCTGCATAGGTATGGTTTGCATCAACCACAACCAGATCAGGCTGATTTCCGGGTTTTGAAAGCCAGGATTCCAGCAGGTCTTCTACTTTCCCAACCAGGAGTTCAATGTTCCGTACATTGGCTTTCTCCCAGAAAGCCAGGGCTTTCTGGGCAATTCCGGGAATGGCTTCCATGGTATAAACCTTTGAAATATGGGCTTTGGCCAGGCAGGCTGTGGTTAACCCAAAGGAGGTCCCAAGTTCAAGAATTAATGATGGTTTTTTCCAGTGCACCAGGCGAAAGAGAAGTGCTGCTTTTTCTGGTGGCATCAGGCTTCGGCGTGCCAGGTCGCCGGCTTTTTTTTCAATCCATCCTCCCCGGGCGCCGGCATCCTGGAAACGTAGAACATCTTTATCTTCCAATAAGCCTGGCCTCAGACTTTCCAGCTGTTCCAGAGGAAAAAACCGGTAAGGATGTGCAATCACTTCGTTGTAAAAAGAAAAAACAAATGGAGAGTGCAGTGCATGTGCACCTTTGGCCTTGAGGAGGTATAACAGGTAGGACCAAAGGGTAAAAATCCGGTTCAATCAGGGAGAAATTAGAAAGCGATTTACGGCTATCGGCCGCAACTTTCCAACTTGGGTCGATATGAAGCCCGCTTTAGCCTTTGTTTGAAGTAGAATCTTCCCATTCCCCTTCCAGAACAGACTGTTCTGAAGCGGACTGAAGAAATTCGGAGAACCATCTGGCCGATGCTTTTGGAGTGCGTTTTTGGGTTTGGAAATCGGTGTGGATCAAGCCAAACCGGGGGCGGTAGCCTTCTGCCCATTCGAAGTTGTCGAGCAAAGTCCAGATAAAATAGCCGTCGATTGGAATGCCCTCTTTCAAAGCCCGGTGCATTTGAAGCACATAATCGTTTAAAAACCTGATTCTGTCCTGGTCATCTATTTCGCCCAAAGCATTGGGGATGTCTTGAAATGCTGCTCCATTTTCTGTTACGATCAGGGGAATGTTGGTTCCATAACTGTTAAAATGTTGCAACATCTGGTACAATGCTTCCGGGAAAACTTCCCATTGCATTTCCGTATTTGGAACCCCACGTTTCCTGGCATTAACCAGTCTGGCGCCCATGTAGGGCACATACCAGGCCGATTCCACTACTTCCCGGGTATAGTTTTGAACCCCGATGAAATCGAAATTTCCTGCAAGATTTCGTTCATCTTCTGCCTTCATCCACTTTTCAACGGGTTTGAGATAAGGAAGTCTGTCTGCCGGAAAGCCTTTTCCTATGGCTGCCTCAAAGAAAAGGCAGTTCAGCAAGGCATGTACACGTTCGGTTGCTTTCCGGTCCCGCTCACTTTCGGTTTTTGGGGTGAGGTAAGAGCAGGAAAAGGTGGTTCCAATTTTGTCGGCCGATGAAAGTTGGGAACGAAGCGCCCGTTCGCCTTCGCTTTGGGCAAGGGCAGCATGGAGCATGGCCGGCAGAAAGTTTTTCAAGCCTTTTTTTCCGGGCGCATGGTACCCAAGAAAGTAACCGGCACCTGTAAAAACCAGAGGCTCATTCAAAACCATCCAGTTTTTAATACCCCTGTGGCCGAGTTCTTTTCCACAGACTTCGGCAAATTCAGTGAATGCATACAGGATTTCCCGGCTGGTCCAGCCACCCTGGTCTTCCAGAGCCTGGGGCAAATCCCAATGGTAAAGTGTCACCCATGGATCAATACCCGCTTCCAGAAGTCCATCTGTCAGCCGTTTGTAAAAATCCAGTCCCTTTTGCGAAACACTGCCTTTCCCATCCGGGATAATGCGGGTCCAGGCCAGAGAAAACCTGAATGCCGGTATACCCAATTCCTTCATCAGCCGGACATCATCAGGCCAGCGGCGAAAAAAATCACAGGCATCTTCCGGGTGATGATTCTTATGGATTTTTCCTTTTCGCCTGGAAAAAGTATCCCAGATGCTTGGGCTTTTTCCATCCAGATTCCAGGCGCCTTCTATTTGAGCTGCTGCAGTTGATACACCCCAAACAAATTCTTTGGGAAAAAGGGAACGGTTCAAATCCATATCCTCAGGAAACCGGGAGTTCAAAAAGATTCCCGGAAGGTGTGGTTGAAGGAATAAGGAAGGCTCCCTGAAGCACCCGCTCGATCACCGCTGGTACTACATCAGGATAATCCACTTCCGGTAATGGTTCTGAGGAGAGCCAGGACTCGATTTCTGGCAGATATTTCTTTTTGAGACTTTTTAAAGTCGTAACACCCATTTCAGCAAGAGCAGCCGCATTGCACTGCTGTTCGTATTGATTTTTCATAGGAATCACCAAAAGCTTTTTGCCCAGAAACAAGGCTTCAGCGGGAGTCTCAAAACCGGCTCCGCAAAGAACAGCTTTGCTACTGGCCATACTTTCCAGAAAACGGGCATTGTCGATCGGCCGAATCCAGATATTTCCCAGTCGGAATTCTCTGAAGGTATGTTTCGAAAAAATATGCCATTGTTCAGCTGGCAGATTTGAGAAGACTTTGATAAGTCTTTCGTTGTCGTAAGAAGGAAGGTAGACGGTAATGTGGTTTCCCTGGTAAGAAGGAGTTTCCCTTACCTGCTGACGGATGACAGGCGTGAAGGTCCGGTGGGAATAAGGTTTGAAATGAAATCCGATGCCAGCAGAAACAGGCGCATAATGTTGCATAATCCATTTCCCTGTCCAGTCCTGTTTTATGGGTTTTGGCGCTTCTGGCTCCAGAACAGCAAACTGGTGACTGAGGCTGATACAAGGAACTCCGGCCAGTTTAGCAGCCCAGGCCGAGACCGGTTCAAAGTCATTCACCACCAAATCATAATTTCGAATGGGGAAGTTTCGGATTTCCTGGAGGAACTTTCTGGTGACACATTTCCGGAAAGTGCCAATCAGGTCCACATTTCCCTGTTTACCAAAAATAAACCCCATTCCCTGAAGGCGGTGGTTTACCTCAAAACCTGGCCTTACATCGGATTGAATTCCTGAAATAAGGACATCTGTTTCTGTATGTTTTTTAAGTTCCGGAATAATGTCTCTTGCCCTGCTGATGTGGCCATTGCCGGTTCCCTGAATGGCATAAAGGATTTTCATGCAAGATGGGTAGTGGGAATAATTGGGGTGTTTTCAGATGATGTTTTCTTGCGTTTTTTTCGCTGAAACGGTTTGGGATCGGGTCCCTGACCAGGATGTTGATTTTGAAGCTCCTTTTGAAGAAGGGAAAATAATTCGGAACGGTTTGGAACCGGGTCTTCTCCTACCGGGACTTCGTCATCTTCAGGATGCCTGTAGATGGTCCATTGACCATCGTGGTATTCCAGGGAAGTAAGGTTTTCTATCCAGTCGCCTGAATTAAGATACCGCACCTTTTTTTCATCCATCTCGTAGATCTTGTCGGCCGGCTGGTGGATATGACCGCAGACCACAGTATCAAAACCCTGGTCTATGGCAATACGGGCGACAGTATCTTCAAAAGCATTGATAAAAGAAACTGCTTTTTTTACCGATGCTTTGATTCTGCCGGAAAAGGATATCCTGCTCCTGCCCATCATCTGAAGCACCGCATTAAAAGCTGTGTTGAGCAGAATTAAAGTATCGTAACCAATAGCCCCCAATCGTACCAGCCATCTGGAGTGTTGCATGGTTACATCAAAGGCATCGCCATGGAAAACCCAGACTCTTTCACCTTCGAGGTCCAGGACTGCCTTATTCTGAATAGATAGACGTCCGATTTTGGTGCCGACAAACTTGCGTAGCAATTCGTCGTGGTTTCCGGGAATGTAAATGACTTCGGTTTTCTTGCTCAGGTAGGTGAAAAACCTTCGCAGGACTTTCATATGACTTTTGGGCCAGTACCTTTTCGAGAACTGCCACATGTCGATGATGTCGCCGTTCAGGATGATTTTTTCGGGTTGAATGGACTGAAGATAACTTTCCAGGGCCTTTGCCCGACACCCGTATGTTCCGAGATGGACATCGGATAATATTACCAGCTCAACTTTTCTCCGCTTCTTTTCCTTCATGAACGAGGTCGTTCTTAAAATAGAAAATGGCGTTGGAACAGAAAGAGAAAAACAAGATCGTACAGTTTGGCCATCGTGCTTTTTATTTTTAGTAAAGTAGCATGATCAATATAAACCGCTTATGGCCTGAAAGTTACTTGTGCATCAAGTATTAAACTCCCATGGAAACGGTTTGGTAACAATGCCTGAATCCTTAAAACGAAAAAAGGTCTGCCCAGCATGGACAGACCTTTTTATATGTTTTGTGTTATTGCGTATTAAACTGCTTCGCTGGTCAGTTTTGCACCAAGATATTCTCGGTTCATCATGGCAATATTGGCCATACTGATTTCTTTTGGACATTCAGCGGAACAAGCTCCGGTGTTGGTGCAGGCACCAAATCCTTCTGCATCCATCTGGGCTACCATGGCCTCGGACCTTCTCTTTCTTTCTGCCTGGCCTTGTGGCAGCATGGCCAGCTGGGAAATTTTTGCCGAAACAAAAAGCATGGCAGAGGCATTTTTACATGCAGCTACACAAGCTCCGCAACCAATGCAGGTAGCGGAATTAAAAGCCTCATCTGCTATTTCTTTTCCAATTGGAATTTCATTTGCATCAGGGGCAGAACCCGTGTTTACAGAAATGTATCCACCGGCATGTTGAATGCGGTCGAAAGCATTGCGGTCTACCATTAAATCCTTGATCACAGGGAATGCCTTTGCCCTCCAGGGTTCAATATAAATGGTATCCCCATCCTTAAAACTGCGCATATGCAGTTGGCAGGTTGTGGTTTGGAGTGGTCCATGTGGCCTTCCATTGATCACCAATGAACAGGCTCCACAAATTCCTTCCCTGCAATCGTGGTCGAAAACCACAGGATCTTCTCCTTTTTTCTGAAGGTCCTCGTTTAACACATCCAGCATTTCCAGAAACGACATGTGGTCGTTGATACCGGAAATACGGTATGTTTTCATTTCGCCCTTGGCGCCAGCATTCGGCTGTCTCCAGATCTTAAGGGTTAAGTTCATGGTTTGCATATCGGAAGACTATTTATAAGACCGTTGGGTCAGTTTAACATTTTCAAAGTGCAAAGGCTCTTTGTGCAGGGCCTCAGGGTTGTTTTCTCCGGCATATTCCCAGGCAGCTACGTAAGCGAAATTGGCATCATCGCGTAAAGCTTCCCCATCCGGTGTCTGATATTCCTCCCGGAAATGACCTCCACAACTCTCGTTGCGATCGAGGGCATCCTGAATCATTAAAGCACCCAGTTCAATAAAGTCTGCAAGCCGGAGTGCTTTCTCCAACGACTGGTTCATTTCTTCATTGCTGCCAAGGACTTTTACATTGGTTTCAAACTCCTTTTTTATGCCTGCAATGATGCCTTGGGCTTTTTTCAAACCCTCAGCAGTCCTGCTCATACCACAATAGTCCCAGATGGTAAGCCCAAGCTGACGATGAAGTTCATCTACAGTTTTTTCTCCTTTTCGGCTTAACAGGTTCTGAATCCGATCTTTGACTTGTTTCTCGGCTTCCTTAAATTCAGGCAGGTCGGTGGTTACTTTGGTTTGGCCCAGTTCTGCGAGGTAATCGCCTATGGTGTAAGGAATAACAAAGTATCCGTCAGCCAATCCCTGCATCAGGGCCGAAGCGCCCAGGCGGTTGGCGCCGTGGTCAGAAAAATTGGCTTCTCCCAATGCATAACAGCCCGGAACAGTGGTCATGAGGTTATAATCAACCCAAAGGCCTCCCATTGTATAGTGTACTGCCGGGTATATCCGCATGGGCGTTTTGTATGGGTTTTCGCCGGTAATCTGCTGATACATATCGAAGAGGTTGCCATATCTGGCACGAACAACAGCCTCGCTGTCCCGCTTTATGGCATCAGCAAAATCCAGATAAACAGCCAGTTTGGTCGCCCCAACGCCACGTCCTTCGTCGCAAACATATTTTGCGTTCCTCGATGCTACATCGCGGGGAACCAGGTTTCCAAAGGATGGATATTTCCGCTCAAGGAAATAATCCCTTTCTTCTTCAGGAATTTCAGTCGGAATTCGGTTGTCACCTGCTTTTTTGGGAACCCAAACCCGGCCGTCGTTCCGCAATGATTCGGACATCAGGGTAAGTTTGGACTGGTAGTCACCGGAAACAGGAATACAGGTCGGGTGAATCTGGGTGAAACATGGATTTGCAAACAACGCCCCCCTTTTGTGGGCTCTCCATGTAGCTGTAACGTTACAGGCCATGGCGTTGGTACTGAGATAGAACACATTTCCGTATCCCCCTGTGCACAGCAGCACCGCATGGGCCGAATGACTTTCAATGGTTCCGGTAACAAGATTTCTTGTGATGATGCCACGGGCTTTTCCGTCAACAACCACCAGATCCAGCATTTCGGTACGTGTAAACAGCTTTACTTTTCCGGCAGCAATCTGACGGTTCATGGCGCTGTAGGCACCAAGCAACAATTGCTGTCCTGTCTGACCACGGGCATAAAAGGTACGTGAAACCTGGGCTCCCCCAAAACTCCGGTTGGCAAGCAATCCGCCATATTCCCGGGCAAATGGAACGCCCTGAGCCACGCATTGATCAATGATGTCAACGCTTACCTGGG
>JBIPNA010000173.1:0-7238 GCA_044375665.1 Catalimonadaceae bacterium | reverse complement strand
ATCGTAAAACCTTAAAAATCAATCGTTCGTCAAGATGGACGGGTGCGCTTCCATTGCTGATGCAAATGCAGGTTGTAAAGATGGGCCAGGATCAGTGCTATACTCCCGGCATAAGACAAACTGTGCTCAAAGCCTGCAAAAAATTCAAGGAAAGTCCCCAACGAAAAGATGCCAAATGCAGCCCACAGCAAACGCCCGCTTCTGACGAAAAGAGACCTCCTGCTTGAATGCCAAACAGCCAGCAAACAGGAAACCCAGAAAAAAAGAACCCAGGCTTCATTGGCAAAAAAAGATCCGATCCCAAGCCCTAAAGAACCCAAAACCACCAGTTGGGGCGCCAGACAATGAACAAGGCATAAAAAACTCCCACCCATCCCCACAAAGTCAGAGCTGGCAACAGGATCCAGGGGCAAAGGTACAGAAGCCTCAAAATGAGACACTACTGAAGAAACGGAGCTTTCATTGGACATGGGCTGGTTTTGCATTCGGCTTAGAGAGATCTTGTTTTTGCAACGCAGTCGCAAAAATAGAAAAGCTTTTTAAATCTGAAACATATGTCTTTATAAATCTGCTTCAACCCCGGCACAATCCTGACAATAAAATGCTGGTAGCCCGGATCTGCGCCTTCCCAAATCATGGATTCTTGTTTTCCTTATCCGGATCCCTGCAACGCCTTTACAAAACCAAACCACCTCAGGCAAGCTCTTTCGAAACATTGTAGCCTCAGGATAAGCTTCAGGAAGGTTTGCCAGTGGTTCACGATCCCAACCCATGGCAACAGAGTCCTCGGGATTATAGCGAAGATGAAGGTTTGAAAAATCAAGATCCCGGATATGGCCCGAATCGGCAGCGGTAATATGACAAGCCAGATCAAACACCCATTCTGCCTTTAAATCGGCTATTCTGATGTTTCGGATCCGACTGTTTTGATCCTGATTCCCTGACTTTGTCCTTCTGTTACGTCGCCCCTGGCGAATAAAAAAGGGGACTTTTACCCCACTTATCCGGATTTTTCGGATATCCACATCCTCTAATATTCCACCATCTACCATTGTAAGGGCCAGGCCAGACAACCCAACCTGCCTGTTATATATAGGACTGGGAACCCCTGCTTTGCGGATTCTCAGGTTTCTGACCCTAAGCCCTGCAATCCGACTTTCCGTTTCTGTACCTACTTTAAATGCATTGCAATTAGATGCCAGTTCACAATTCCGGACTTCCACCTGAACACATGGTATATCTCCAAGGGTTTTGATGGCGAGTGCATCGTCGTCAGACTCCAGAACCGAATTCTCAATCCAAACTTTCCTGCAACCATCCAGATCAAGACCATCGTTGTTCCTGCACCCAAAATTCCAAACATGGATCTCTGAAATCCGGAGATTTTCGCAATTCTGATACAACTGCATCCAGGATGGGGACTGATATAAATAAATATTCCTGATGGAAATATTCCGACAGCCTTGCATCCAGATGACCAGCCAGCGAAAAGGCAATCGTCCTGATTTCCATGCTTCAAAAACCTTTTCTCCATTTCCTTCAATCCGGCCATTTCCTTCAATCCCAATGTCTTGCGCATTCATGGCTACAATCAAGGCTCTCTGATGATGCCCTTCTTTACCCTGGTGCCATCTGATGTTGCTTTCTATGAAAGGAAAAGAAGCAGCCTGCGTATCGCCCAGCAGCACACAACCTTCCGGCAAAACCAGGCGAACCCCAGTTTTTAATGCTATAGAGGAAATCGTATGTATGCCCACAGGAAGCCGAACCTTCCCTCCTCCTGTCAGCGAACAAGTGTCAATTGCCTTCTGAATAAGGAGGGCATTTCCCAATGGATCAGAATCCAGTCGGAGGAGTGTTTTGTCTAAACCAAAAGCAAGGCCTGGATTGCACAGGAATATCAGAATAACTAAGCCCCTGATGGCGTTCCAAAGACGTTCGGATAAGGGTATGAATAAAAAACCAGACATTTTAAGAAACAAAGGAGCGGCTAAATGATTTTAAGAATTGTTATTTCATCCTCCGGATCAGGCATTTGGAATTTAAATAGTACTGTGCCTTATTTGCGACAATGTTACAACAATGGTCATTTTAACATCTCTTTTCTTTTAACTGTAAACAATCTCTTTGTGATCGCGATCCTCCTCTTTTTTGTCCTTCACTGGTATTTGTCTTTATTTTCACAAACCTTTTTCCTGCACCGATATGCCGCCCACGGTATGTTTGTAATGAGTAAATTCTGGGAGAAATTCTTTTATGCATTTACATACATAACCCAGGGTTCATCCTATCTCAGCCCAAGGGCTTACGCAGTGCTCCATCGTATGCACCATGCATACTCTGATACGGAGAAAGACCCACATACACCACACCACGCATCAAACGTTTTTACCATGATGTGGAAAACCAAAGCCATATACAACAACATTCTTCATTACAAGGAAGATGTTGAACGTAGGTTTGCGGCCAACCTCCCTGATTGGAAACTTATTGAAAGAATGGGAGATAGCTGGATCAGCCGTGTGCTGTGGGGCACTTTGTACGTTTTAATTTATGTCAAATTTGTACCGGCAGACATGTGGTATCTTTTTTTGCTTCTTCCCGTCCATTTCCTCATGGGTCCGGTTCACGGAGCTATTGTAAACTGGAGTGGTCATATGTACGGATACCAGAATTTTGACAACAATGACAAAAGCCGCAATTCACTTGCCATGGATTTTCTGATGATGGGTGAGTTGTATCAGAACAACCACCACAAACTACCTAACCGGGTTAATTTTGGAGTGAAATGGTTTGAATTCGATCCAACCTATCCTGTTATCAGATTGTTGGATATTTTGGGAATAATCCGGCTTAAAGCAGCCAAAGTTTAATGTGGTCTTCCTAAACCAAAAAAGCCGGCAGATGCCGGCTTTTTTGGTTTTAAGTATTTCAGAATTTTCACATTTAGCTGAGGTTTTTTTTAAGTTAATTTGGATAACCAATTGCTTTATCTACTTTTGCGCCCCGATTGCGGATGTGGCGAAATTGGTAGACGCACTAGACTTAGGATCTAGCGCCGCGAGGCATGGGGGTTCGAGTCCCTCCATCCGCACAATCTTAATCAAAATTGCCCTGCCGTACGCAGGGTTTTTTTTGTTCCAACACATTAACTTTTACACTTCAGCGTGGAAATCCAATTTGAAAAGCAAGAGAACGCCTCAGCAGTCCTGAACATAACACTTGACCAGTCCGACTATCAAAGTGATTACCAGGCCCGCTTAAGAGAATATACCAAAAAAGTTCAGATGAAGGGCTTCAGGCCTGGAAAGGTTCCTCCTGCCCTTGTTGAACGTTTGTATGGTCCGGCGTTGAAAAGTGAAGCAATCAATACTGTTTTGAATAAAAGTATTGACCAATACCTTAAAGACAACAAAATTGAGCTGCTGGGCGATCTTATCTCCGATGAGTCGAAGGATCCTGAGGCCGGAGATGACCAAAACAAACTGAATTTCAGTTTCAGGATGGCCATGCGTCCGGAAATTCAATATCCGAACCTTGAAAAAATCGAGTTGAAGTTTCCGGAAATTGAAGTAAGTGATACCCGGATAGATGATTTTATTGCCGATATCCGAAAGCGACACGGTAAAATGTCAGAGGCTGCAATCGTTTCTGAAGGAGATTTAATCAAAGGAAACCTGTCGGCTGCCGATGGAAGTTTTTCAACTGAAACTTCCTTCCCCTTCAGCAGGATCAGGGAAGGCTATTCAGCTTCGTTTTTAGGGAAGAAAGTTGGCGAAACCATTAGTTTTCCCATTGAAGAGGCATTCGAGGAAGAGCAGATTAAATATGTAACCGGCACCTTCCGTGACAAAGACCGGAGTTTCTCCGGCATGTTCAATCTGGAGATCACAGGCATTACCACAACTGAACCTGCTGAAATGAACCAGGAGTTTTTTGATAAGGCTGTTGGGGCCGGCCAAGCATCAGATGAAGCCAGTTTCCGGGAGAAAATCAGAGAAATGTTCAGTTCTACGTATGCAGGTGAATCTGAAAGTTACTTTCAGTTGGCAGCCGAAAAGTATCTTTTCGATCACTCCGAGATGGTTTTGGCTGAAGACGTGGTATCTCAGGTGATTCGGAAAAGAAGCGAGGGAAAAATGAGCTCTGCAGAAATTGATGATTTCATTCCACGCTACATTAAGTCGATGAAATCCAGTTTGATCAAATCTAAAGTAGCTGAAGATAACAATATCCAGATAACAGAGGATGATCTGCTGGATGCTGCCAGGAAGCAAATTGCCCAGGAATTTCAACAAATGGGCTATGGACATTTAGGCGACGAGTTTATTGAAAAATATGCTTTTACCTATCTGGAAGATAAGGAACGCAACAATCGGGATAGAATGGCAGAAAAGGCACTGTCTGCCAAAATAGCCGACCTTTTTCTTGCCAAAAGCAAAATTGTCAGGAATGTGGTTTCTATTGAAAATTTTAACCAATTGGTAGAAGAATTGAATTAGTCTTGCAGGACCAATTTAAAACGAATGAACCTGCATAACGAATTTAGGAAATACGCTGTCCACCATCAGGGAATAAGTGGCCATACATTTGACGATTATATGGCCCATGTGGGAGAAGCAACCCGCCCCCTTGTGGAGAACACCACGCAATACATAATCGAAGAACGACCAGTTCGTTTTGCACAAATCGATGTTTTCTCGCGACTGATCATGGATAGGATCATCTTCTTCGGCACACCGGTAGATGACCAGATTGCCAATATCGTCATTGCTCAGATGCTTTTTCTGGAATCAGCCGATCCCAAGAAAGACATCATGATGTACATCAATTCCCCAGGAGGATCTGTATATGCAGGAATGGGCATTTACGATACCATGCAATTTATCCGTCCTGAAGTGGCCACCATTTGTACTTCCCTGGCAGCTTCCATGGGAGCAGTTCTACTGGCAGGAGGTGCCAAAGGAAAAAGAACTTCACTTCCCCATGCAAGGGTGATGATTCACCAGCCGTCGGGCGGAGCCAGTGGAAAGTCTACAGATATTGAAATTACAGCTAAGGAGATTGTTAAACTCCGGGGCGAATTATATGAGATTCTGGCTTCCCACACTGGTCAATCTGTCGAGCAAATAGAAATCGATTCCGAGCGTGACAAATGGTTTCGTGCTCCGGAAGCCAAAGAGTATGGCTTGATCGACGAAGTTCTCACCAGAACAGCCTGACAATTTTCTTTTAAAGACCCGGCCCAAATTCCAGGTCTTTGTTTTTTCCTTCTTCTCACACACAAAAACTTCCTCATTGGCACGTACAATCAGCTGTTCATTTTGCGGTAGAAACAAAAAAGACGTCATCCTAATGGTCTCAGGACCAGACGTTCATATTTGCAACTTCTGTATTGAAAAAGCGAACGAAATTTTAGAGGATGAGCTAAATTCTCAAAAAAAGTCTTCCCTTTCACCTCAGTCGGGAGGTCTTCACCTTGTGAAGCCGACTGAAATGAAGCGTTTCCTGGATGAGTTTGTCATCGGCCAGGATGAAGCCAAAAAAATTCTGTCCGTTGCCGTTTACAATCATTACAAACGTCTTGAACAAGGAAAGGCCAAAGACGATGATGTTTTGATTGAAAAGTCAAACATTATAATGGTGGGCGAAACAGGTACAGGAAAAACATATCTTGCGAGGACCCTGGCCAAAAAACTGAATGTGCCATTTTGCATTGCTGATGCCACCGTTATCACAGAAGCAGGCTATGTAGGTGAAGACGTTGAAACCATCCTAACCAGACTGCTTCAGGCAGCTGACTATGATGTAAAAGCTGCAGAAAGGGGTATCGTTTACATTGATGAGATTGATAAAATTGCCCGTAAAGGAGACAATGCATCTATCACAAGAGATGTAAGTGGCGAAGGAGTTCAACAGGCCCTTCTCAAACTATTAGAAGGGTCGATTGTAAATGTCCCGCCACAGGGAGGACGCAAGCATCCTGAGCAGAAAATGATCGCCCTCAACACAGAAAATGTGCTTTTCATTTGTGGTGGTGCCTTTGATGGCATTTCAAAAATGATTGCCAGCCGTCTCAATACAAAACCAATTGGGTTTGCAAATACCATAGACCCCCGGGCCGATATCCTTCCTCAGGAACTACTGGGATATGTTACCGCCCAGGACCTTAAATCATTTGGCCTGATTCCGGAACTGATTGGCAGGCTTCCTGTAGTTTCTTACCTCAATCCGCTTGATGCCAATGCCCTCAGGCGAATTTTGATTGAACCACGAAATGCCATTGTCAAGCAATACCAAAAGCTTTTCAAAATGGAAGGTGTGACTTTGGAATTTGCCGATTCGGGTATTGAATACATCGTAGAAAAAGCAATGGAATTCAACCTGGGTGCAAGGGGACTACGCTCGATCTGCGAGGCCATTCTGACAGATGCTATGTTTGAAATTCCATCCATGGAAGAGAAAAACCAATTGTCTGTTGACCGGGCCTATGCTGAGGCAAAAATCAGTAAATCCAAGTACGCCAAGCGCATGATGGTGGCTTGATGAATCTAGTTATTCCTCAAAACCAATTTCAATCGCCTTATATTGAATTAAGGTCAGATACCTTCACACGACCAGGACCTGGAATGCTTGAAGCCATGCTTGAAGCAAGGGTCGGGGATGATGTGTTTGGGGAGGATGCGCCTACCAAAACACTTGAGCAAACTTGTGCATCCTTCTTTGGTTTTGAAGAGGGGCTTTTTTGTGTTTCTGGTACCATGGCCAATCAAATTGCCATCATGGTACATACCAAACCAGGGGATGAAGTGATTTGCGATGCCTTGTCGCATATTTATTTATATGAAGGCGGAGGAATTGCTGCCAATGCCGGTGCTTCAGTTTCGTTGTTGCAAGGCGATCTGGGACGGCTTAATGCCCGTCAGATTTCTGAGGCCATCCAACCTGACAATGACCACTATCCAAAAACCAGATTGGTTAGTCTCGAAAATACTGTCAACAAAGGCGGTGGGTCTATTTATTCCGACTCAACACTTGAGGAGATTCATCAATTGTGCCGGAACCGGGATTTACGTTTTCATTTGGATGGAGCCCGACTTTGGAATGCGCTGATAGAAACAGGCCAAAGTCCTTCTTTATTCAGCCAAAGATTTGACAGCATTTCGGTTTGTTTATCAAAAGGAATGGGTTCTCCAATGGGATCCGTTTTGATGGGCAGTAAGGCATTTATTACAGAA
>JBIPNA010000172.1:0-7252 GCA_044375665.1 Catalimonadaceae bacterium | reverse complement strand
CCGCCGAGGTGATTTTTGGAGATCCGGCCAGATACCTGATGGCCGGGCTGATCATGGTTTCCACTTTTGGCTGCAACAATGGCATTATTCTGGCAGGAGGTCGTCTGTTTTATGCGATGGCCAGGGATGGCCTGTTTTTTCAGAAAGCTGCAAGGTTGAATGGAAAGGGTGTCCCTGGATTTGCCCTTTGGGTACAATGCATCTGGGCTTCTGTTCTTTGTTTGTCTGGAAAGTACGGTGACCTTCTACAGTACACAACATTCGCATCTCTGCTTTTTTACATTGTAACCATTTCGGGGTTATTTGTATTGCGTTCGAAAGAACCTGACACACCTCGTCCTTATAAGGCCTGGGGCTATCCAATGCTTCCTGCCGCCTATATTTTATTTGCTTCTTTATTTTGCATCAATCTGCTTGTTACTACTCCCGCCTATACAGGTGCTGGTCTGGCCATAGTTGCCCTTGGTTTGCCGGTTTATTTTCTGCAGAAAAAGGGGCACTCCGAAGCAAAAACCGATTAGTCCTATGGCAGAAAAGGATACATTTTTCAGTCAGGTTTATGAAGTTGTCCGCCTCATCCCTAAAGGCAGGGTAACATCTTACGGAGCAATTGCCCGCTTTTTAGGCTCAGGAAAGTCAGCCCGTATGGTCGGATGGGCAATGAATCAGTCCCATGTGGTTTTGCCTCCTGTTCCTGCCCAGAGAGTAGTGAACTCAGCGGGGCTGCTCACAGGAAAGTTCCACTTCGGGACGGGTACTGAAATGCAAATCTTACTCGAAGCAGAAGGAATTCAGGTCATTAACGATCAGGTTCAGGATTTTGACAAGGTTTTCTGGGATCCGGCCACCCTATTGGAGGATTTGTGATTTTCCGGCAAAGGTTTGTTGTTATCTTTGTAGGCACTTCTGACTATGTATAAACACTTACTCGCCTGCACTTTCTTACTTGGGTTTTTAGGGCTTTATGCCAATGGTCAGACCCAAATATTGCACCACTGCGCCAATCCTGATGTTTATCGGAACCATCCGGAGTTTGCAGGAGGTAAAATGTTCGAAACCTGGTTGTCTCAGATTAAGAATGCAGAATCTGAAAAGGCTGTTCAGGACAATGACCAGTTGTATTACATACCAGTTGTCGTCCACATTTTACATAATGGAGAGGCAGTCGGTACAGATCGGAATTTGTCAGATGCCAGAATCCAGTCCCAGATAGATATTTTAAACAACGATTATGGAAGGGTTACAGGCACACCCGGTTTCAATACAGATCCACGTGGAGCGGACACGCGAATCCGGTTTTGTTTGGCAACAGAAGATCCTTCTGGTCAGCCAACCAATGGAATTGTGCGGGTGAATGCCAACCGGGATGGATTTGCTTTTCTTTCTGAAAACACCCTTCTCAAGAATTTATCGCTTTGGGATCCCAACAAATACCTGAATATCTGGGTGTGTAAGTTGCTTGGGAACCAATATATTGGCTATGCCCAGTACCCGTTTATTTCTACCACTCTGGCAGATTCGCTGCCCATGATTCAGCCAATTCCAGATGTTCAGCCCGATGGAGTCGTTATTGATTACCGTGTTTTTGGAGATGTACCTCCCGGAGAAAGCGGACCATTTCCTTCTTACAACAAAGGCAGAACTGCCACCCATGAAGTGGGGCACTATTTAGGTTTGATTCATATCTGGGGTGATGGTTTTTCCTGTGCCGATCAGGCCACCGACTTTGTAGAAGATACCCCGCCTCAAGGTAGTTTTACATCAGGCTGTCCGTTGATATCAGTTCAAAGCTGTATGCCGGGAACCCTCGCGATGTTTCAGAATTACATGGATTACACTAATGATGTGTGCATGAATATTTTCACAAAGGATCAAAAAAGCAGGATGCGGCTGGTTCTTCGGAATTGCTTACGTAGGAAAACACTTCTTCAATCTCCGACATCCTGCGGGATTGCAGATTCAAATCCGGTAGTCCTTCCAGATTTTCTGAATTTTGATTTGCGAAACAATTGGAAGGCAGGTTCCCTTGAAGCACAGATTCCTGATAAAGAAATATTCTCCAGAATTAAGTTGACTTCCTACTCTGGTCAGCAATGGATTCCACCCTATGAAGTTGATGGAACGGTTATCAAAATTGGATTGGGGGGGCTGGCAGCTGGAATTTACAGTGTCCAGATTGAAACGACTTCGGGAAAATTGTTTCAACGGAGGTTTGTTCGTTGAGCTAATCGAAAAGTGATCTCACCAAATTTATGAACATACAAAAAGTTGTGGTTGTTGGGGCCGGAGCCATGGGAAATGGCATTGCCCACGTTTTTTCGCAGAAATTCTTTTCCGTTACCATGGTTGATGTCAACCAGGATGCGCTGGACCGGGGCCTTTCCACCATTACAAAAAATATGGACAGACAGGTGGCCAAGGGCAGCATTTCGGAAGCCGATAAGTCAAAAGCACTGGAACATCTTCAGGTTAGCACTGACCTGCAATCTGCAGTGGCTTCAGCCGATCTTGTGGTTGAGGCTGCCACAGAAAACGAGGAACTGAAAAAGAAAATCTTCAGGGACCTTGATGCCTGGGCCGCTCCTGGTTGTATTCTGGCTACCAACACATCCTCCATTTCCATCACAAGGCTTGCAGCTGTTACCCAAAGACCATCCCAGGTTATCGGGATGCACTTTATGAATCCGGTACCAGTAATGAAACTGGTGGAGATTATTGATGGATTCGCCACAGATGCAAATGTTTCAGCAATGATTTCCGAACTGAGCCGGGCACTGGATAAAATTCCTTATACCGTTCAGGATTATCCCGGATTCATTGCCAACCGGATTCTTATGCCCATGATTAATGAAGCCATTTGTGCGCTTCATGAGGGCGTAGGTGGGGTTGAAGAAATTGACCAGATAATGAAACTGGGAATGGCCCATCCCATGGGACCTTTGCAGCTGGCCGATTTTATTGGTTTGGATGTTTGTCTTTCTATCCTGAATGTACTTTACACCGGATTCGGGAATCCGAAGTATTTCCCAAGTCCATTATTGCAGAACATGGTCGCAGCAGGCCATAAGGGCGTCAAGTCAGGCCAGGGATTTTACGTCTATACTCCAGGGAGTAAAGACCTGGTGGTGGCACCAAAATTCAGAAACCAATAAGAGAATCGTGAAAAGCCAGTCGTATTCGGCTTTCGGCATGTACTTTTGTCCCGGCGCCCCAAATTAATTGGAAGGGGAAAAGCAGTATGCAATTTTTGATCCGGTCTATTTGGTTCTTCTCCCTGCTGGGATTTCTGTACAATCTCTATACCACATATGGCAATATCCAGGAAGTGTTGGTCCTTGAATTTGCCTCAACGGGTTTTGCAGTCACCAGAAGCCAGTATTTTTTCTTTTTCGTTGGGTTCTTTACTGTTCTTAATGTCCTTTTGTTCGTTCTGGGGAAGATGGTATCTTTTATTCCTAAAAGCTTTTTTTGGGTCCCAAACGCAAGTTACTGGACTTCCAGCTCTTACCTGAGAGCCTGCGCCAACAACATTCTCTCAAATTGGACCTGGGTAATAGCTGCCACTGCCAACTATTTTATGATTTTCTGGATGCTGGTGATAGAGAACCGATATCATTTTGAGGGAGGCAGCATTGCTGCAACCAACTGGTTTCATATCCCTGGTCTGATCATGGCGGGATCTTTGGTATTGCCTTTTCTGCGGTTCTTTTCCAAAAATCCCAATTACCTGGCCAGGCCTGAACGTGATTGATTCATGAGGTCTTTTCCGCCCACTGGTTTTTGGCTTAATTTATTTTGCCTTCTTGTCATTTGTGGTGGGGTATTCAAAGTCAGTTACGGGTTGGAGTCGGTCATGGATGTCCGGCTTTATGATGAAACCTACTACCTCTGTCAGGGACTGTATCAACCACCCTCAGCCTGGCTGGCAGACTATTCGGCCCTGTACAGCGGCTGGTATCGTTTTCTTTCTGTCTGGGAGCCGGATCCGGTAGGTCTTTATTATTTGAATTACCGACTCTGGACAGCATTACTTGGCTTCATTGTTTTTTTTCTTGCCCGTCTTTCGGGAAGCTCTTTTTGGATAGCTGCTTTTTGGGCACTTTCTGCAACTGCTGCTCAATTGGGCTTGCCTTTGTGGCCCAAGGCTGGTCATTTGGCCTTGTTGGGATCTGCAGTTGGTTTATGGGGTGGATTAAAATGGCGCCATCGTCCGGTTTTAGCCTGGGTTTGGGTTTCTGGTGTTGCTTTTTGTCTGAGCTGGGTCAGACCTGAATTTTTGGCTGGAACTTTCCTTGGAATATGTGGTTTAGTCCTGGCAGTTTTTCGGACTCAATTACTGTTGCCCAACTTTAGGGTGCATTTCTGGGTATGGATTCCATTTATACTGGGAATAGGGTTTGTATTTCTCTGGGGCTTCCCAGCGGGTGGATCGGGAAGGGGCATGGTGGCTTTTGGTCAACATTTTGTGCACAACTGGCGCAATTTTTCTGGCCATTCCAAAGGGGATTTTATGGAAGATTGGGTCAATTGGAGGGAAATATGTATCCGCCTTTTTGGAACTGATTCACAGATTTTTTTGGCCCTTAGAAACCGTCCCGATTTATTTTTAGCTCATTTCTGGTTCAATTTCAAATATTTTATCTGGAATGGGTTTCAGTTTTTTTTCGAGACATTATTCCCCCAACGACTTTGGCCGGTATCGGTTCCCATCGCAGTAGGATTAAGCTGGTTGGTTCTCGAATATTTGCATGATTTTTCACTGCTTAACCGGTGGTGGCGTTCGGCCCTGGCTTTTTTTAAAAGCAATCTTTGGATATGGGTCCTTGCTTTGCCATCTGTGCTTGCAGCTTTGCTGTTTCAACCACGTCCACATTACTTACTTCCACTTCTTTCCTTATTTGTTTTCGGATTGGGAAAATGGTTTGCCCTCGTAGATCTGCCGAAACTGAAAGGGAAGGCAGGCAATGGATTGGGCATTGTGGCTCTCTTCATTTTGTTGTGGATATTACCGGGAACAAGTTCCTTTTTTGCCCTGAAACAGGTTTCTGCCCAAAGTCCTTCATTTCCTTCCGGTCCCTTTTCTGTTCAGACTTCCGATGGGATGAAGCAAAAAGAACTTATCCTCAGGTTGCAACAGGAAGCCTGGCCGGAAGGAAGCAGATGGTTTGATGCCTCTACAGGCGCCAGTGGCTTTTTGGGGACCCGAATCCAGCAATTTGGAAAGACTGGTTTTGAAATGAACTACGAAGAACTGGCAAATTTTGACCAATTCTTAGTTCGCAACAACATCAGCCATGTCCTGCTCAGGTACACCATTCGTTTTGACCACGCTTTGACCCGAAATCCGGCTTTTGCCCATTTGCGGGCCCATCCGGAAGAAATGGGTTGGAGGAAACGGGCCTTAACTTCCTATGGTGATTCGGTTTTGGTACGGAACTATTGAAGTTCTTTTACCGATTCAAACTTTGGGGCAAGAAGGTGAGAAATGCCGAAAGCCAGTAAATAAGCAGAAGCACAAAAAGTGAAAAGCATGGCATATCCTGCAGTTTCATTTCCCTTAAACTGGTCCAGCAAAATCCCGGTAACGATTGGAAACAACATTCCTCCGATTGCCCCTGCCATTCCACCAATTCCGACTACAGAACCAACGGCTTTTTTGGGAAACATGTCAGAAACAGTTGTAAACAAGTTTGCAGACCAAGCCTGATGGGCTCCGCCTGCCAGTCCCATCAGTAAAACTGCAGGCCAAAGGGAGAGGGAGCTCACGAAGACAATGGGAATGACCAGACTTGCAAACAGCAGCATGCTGATTTTTCGGGTTTTGTTGCTGGAATAACCTCTTGAAGCCAGGTAATTGGTAAGCCAGCCTCCAAGGATGGCAAAGAGGGTGACCAGGGCATAAATGGCAATGAGTGGGGTTCCCATTTGCTTCAGGTCCATGCCCCTTGTCTTTTTGAAATAATCAGGAAGCCAGATCAGGAAAAACCACCAGACAGGATCTGTCAGGAATTTCGACAAAATAAAAGACCAGGCCTGCCGGTATTTGAGAATAGAACCCCAGGGCAACTTTTCGTTATTTGTTTCAACTTCCTGACCGTTGAGAATATAATCCAACTCGGCTTTTGCCAGGCGACTGTGGGTTTGAGGTTGTTCAAACATGAACCACCAGAATACAACCCAGATCAATCCTGCAATACCTGCCACCAGAAAGGCAGATTGCCAACCAAATGCAAGTGCTAACCCCGGAATAACAGCTGGAGCAATAACAGCACCCACATTGGCGCCTGAATTAAAAAGGGTAGTTGCAAAAGCCCGCTCAGATTTTGGGAACCAGGCAGCAACCACCTTAATGGCAGCAGGGAAGTTTCCCCCTTCTCCAAGGCCAAGCGAAATCCGGGCAAAAGTGAATGCCCGAACTGTACCGGCAAGGGCATGGACCATGGCTGCCAGGCTCCATGCGATTATGGAAACAGCATACCCTATTTTTGTCCCATATTTATCGATGAACCAGCCAAATCCAAGCATCCCAATGGCATAGGCACCCTGAAAGGCCGAGTTAACGTAGCCAAATTGCTCATTGGTCCAACCGAGTTCTTCGTCCAGAATTGGTTTGAGCAAAGACAAAATCTGGCGATCTATGTAGTTGATTGTGGTCGCAAAAAACAAAAGGGCCACAATGCGCCAGCGGAAATTGCCCGGCGGTTTTTCCATAATCGTGTTTGTTTTGGTTTGGTTGGCCCGAGGCCGGTCGCAAACCTAACTGCAATCATGAAGTCCTGCAACCTGATACTGAATTTCACTCCGGAAATGCAGAATGGCTCCCTATCTTTGCGGCCCTAAAATCAGCCACTGTTGTATCCATTGCATTTGTTTTGGGAGCATTCTCCGCTCTGGCTTATTCCAGCTGGCCTTCTGGCTTTGTTCTTTTCCTGGTGGATGTATTCCCGAAAGGATCAATGGGCTCCGGCTGTACGGTTTGTTCTTATTGGGTTAAGGACTCTGTTGCTTTTTGTCCTATTCGCCCTTCTGCTCAATCCTTTACTTCGCCGGTTTAGGGAAACAAGGTTTCCACCGGTATCGGTTTTTCTTATCGACAATTCATCGTCGGTTCGGTTGGGGACCCCACCTGATACCTTGGAACTGCTGCGGAAAAATCTCGGCAGCCTCATCAACGAACTCAAAGAAAATGGAAGTCAGGTTTATGTGACCAATCTCGACGCCCAGACCAAATCTGATACAGCCAGGACCTTTA